>JAHDHJ010000041.1 GCA_020631375.1 Saprospiraceae bacterium
AAGGAAAGAATATAAATGGGTTCCTAAATTGCTCTATAAAAACGGGCGGAAAAAAGTTCTGGAATCATTCAATAATAGGGAAAGGATTTATTTTACAGATTATTTTTATGACCATTCCGAAACTCAAGCGAGGGATAATTTAAATTGGGAATTGGAGAATTTGTGAAATTGGATTACCCCCGAACCAATTTCTGAGTAATCATCCCATTGTCCCTTTTTATGGAGATAAGGTAAATTCCATTATTCAAGGAATGAATGGGCAGTGTTATTTTATTCTTACCTAGGTCAAGTTTGAAATTTTTATGGAATATTTCCCTACCCGAAATATCTAATATACTAATTTCTCCGATTTCATTTATTTTACTTGAATTCATATCAATAGAAAGTGAATTCCCATTATTAGGATTCGGATAAATGGAAAAATTGTCATTATTATAAATGGGGTCGTTTGGATAAATCAAATGAATTAAATGCCTATATTTTGGATTCAAAGCACTTAAATCCAATTCACCTCCATTCATGAAAATATTTAATTTCATTTCCCCGGTTTTAGAATATAAATTACTAATAATGGCATGTTCACTAAAAACTAATTTACTCCCCTCATTCAATTCCATATAAATTTGTCCCGGCTCGGTTTCTTCTAGTGATTCTAGCATCCATAATTTTCCATCGAAATATAATTCGGAACCATATCCTAATTTCATACTGCTATTTGTACGCATCATTAGAATTCCATTTCCGCCATGTCCATAATGAAATGATGCGCCATCTATAATGTTGAGATTACTATTTTTGCCGAATTGCATACATGAATTCGTAGATGAAAAATGAATGTCCCCCGAATGATATGTGAATTGATCCCCGTTTTTAAAAGTTTTGTCAATTATTGGAGAAATACACATTGTTCCATCTTCCAGATGTAGATTAATAGTATGCCTTATCGAATCTTGTCCATCAACGATTGTACCTCTATATTGAGTAAACGCTTGTATATTGTATCCGGAATACATATCAATATAAAGATTAATTTCTTCTTGTTCAGCAGTAGGGTTTATTGGGAGGATTTCATGATAAGCTATATTGGTTTCACTAGGGATTCCGTCATTATTGTGCAAAATAAGATTTGAACCCCAATCTCCATAAAAATAATAAGACCCTGAGTTATCGTATATATAATTATTAATATCATTAATTGGAAAAGTATGTTCTGTATATATGTGATGCTCACTTAATTTAATATAATCTGTAGTATCCAAGATACCATCAAAACTTATTTTTAAAAGTGTTTCCACTATTTTTTGATCTGGCATTTTTTCGGTAACCAAACACATCAAAACATCACATGGATTTCCTCCTCCATTTAATTGTTGAATGCTTTTTCTTTCTAAAGTTCCATCCAATGAAGCAATGGTATATGTCAATCCTGAGCATAAATCACTCTCACAATCGGCTCCCAGTTTTACAGGTAAAGAGTCAGAAACATAAAAAATTAAATTAGCAGAATAAACATAATTGGAATCCAAATTCAAACCTTCTTCATAAGTGAATTTTTGTCTGAAGAATAAAGGACGGCTTTCATCTATTTGATCCAAATAAATATTATTACTAGCATCGTCAGAAACGGAAATACAAATGGAAGAATCAATTTCCGATTCGATGGAACCGTCTAATGTTTGGAATATTTCCCAACCTTCTATTGCATTGATTTCAATATCCGGATTATATGGGCAAGTTTGATTCAATAATACATTGAAATTATCATTAATCGGATTGTAGTAAGTTTGAGCGAAAGCGAAATCAGTAATGAAGATTCCTAAGAAGAGTAAAATATTTTTCATGGATTTTGTTTTTTGTTTTGAAATATTTATTCAATTTTAAATAAAAAATTTCCAATATTTCACAAAATCCATATTTACGACGCCTATCAGTCAAAAATAAAAAACCGGGATGATTCTTTGAATCATCCCGGCTAATTTAAATCTCTGTATCTAATTCTACTTTGACACTTTAAACAAATGAACCAAAAGAATAAGGTTTTTCCAATAAAATTTGTCCCTTTGGAGGGACCGACCGTAGGTCGAGGGAGGAAAATTCCACTATATTATTCTAAAGTGTCAAAGTAGATCTAATTACCAAGTAATTATTTCAAAAGGCATTCTAGCCTGGACACCTTTGGTGTTTTTGACTTCTTTCATCATTTGATAAATCTCGTATCCATTATCTCCGAGTTCGGAACGAATTAATTCATCCTTGATTTTCGCAGCAGCGGAAGCTTCTTTTTTTCCGGTTAATTTATCAACGAAAGCCTGCATCGGATCTTTTATGGCAGGGTATTGGGCAACACGATATTTATCCAATCCTGCATTATTCGCAGCGATTTCGATAGCATCATCCAAACCACCCATCGCATCTACCAATCCTCTCTTCATGGCGGCCTCTCCAGTCCAAACCCGTCCTTGGGCTACAACATTGACCTCTTCGGGAGTCATTCCTCTACCTTCACTAACACGGTCGAGGAAAATTTTATAAATTTCATTTACGCTCTCTTGGATGATTTCACCTTCACCTTCACCAATATTCATGAAAGGAGAAATTCCTACAGCATATTTAGCCGTTTTTACCGTATCGAATTGAACACCCAATTTTTCCTTTAGCATACCTTGGGCACTTGGAATCATACCGAATACACCTATCGAACCGGTAATCGTATTAGGCTCAGCCAAAATAGTGTCCGCATTACATGAAATATAATATCCGCCGGATGCAGCGACATCACCCATAGACGCAATGACCGGAAGTCCCTGGGCTTTCGCCAATTCCAATTCCCTCCAGATCTCCTCTGAAGCAAATGCACTTCCACCTCCGGAATTTACTCTCATCACGATGGCTTTTACTTTCTCATCCTTTCTTATCTTACGAATGATCTTAGCGTATTTCTTGCCTCCGATATTTCCATTCTCTCCCTCGCCATCCACGATTGAACCCTCAGCGAAAACAACGGCAATCTTATCTTTGGTTTTAAAATCCTTTTTCAATTTTGTAGAATAATCAGCTATGCCAATGGCATTCACCTTGTCCTTTTTACCGGTAAGTCCCAATTTGCTTTTCAATGCATCTATCAATTCATCACGATAAGCCAATCTATCCACGAAACCAAATTTAATGGCATCATCAGAATTCCTTAATTCGTAATTGTCAGCTATCTTATGCAATTCATCAGCAGACATGTTCCTTGATTTGGAAACATCATTTAGGAAAACCTGATAAAGACCGTCCATATACGCCCTGACTTGGAGTTTGTTGTCCTCACTCATTTCGTTCAGACGGAAAGGTTCAGTGGCACTTTTGAAATTCCCTACATAGAATATTTGCATTTTTACATCCAGCTTATCCAACATTCCTTTGAAAAAAGGAATAGAAGATGCGTATCCTTTTATTTCAACCCCTCCTCTTGGATTCACAAAAATGGAGTCCGAAACAGAAGCGATATAATAAGCTCCTTGGGAATAGGCATCGGCATATGAATAAATGAATTTGCCGCTATCCTTGAAATCTATCAGTGCATCCCTTAATACGGAAGCAGTTGCACTACCCATTGCTATGCCTGACATATCTAAGAAAATACCTTTTATTTTACTGTCATCCTTTGCCTTTTCGACACTCCTGACCATGTCGTAAAGTCCTACCGTATTTTTTTGTTCAAAATCAAAACCTGCACCAAGTGGACTGCTGGATGGAACATTGTTTGTCCGTTCGGGGACTGCGGAACTAAAGTCCAATTCCAGTACGGACTTATCTTTTACGGTTACTTTGTCTGAACCGGAGGCTGCTGCCATTGCACCAAAAATAAAGAAGAGCCCTACAATGACGAAACCTGCTAGGATAACACCCAAACAAGAACCAAAAATAATTGAGAAGAATTTTTTCATGATAATTTTTAATTAAATCGTTAATTTTCCGTTTTACTCTTCATTGAGGAAGAGTTTTGATGTTTTAAATCTCTTTTGAAGTTGATTACAAAAGTAAGATTAGGAATACGAAATATTCATTTTATTGGACAAACGTAGCCAAAAGCTAGAATTAAGGCTTAATTATGAATGTTTAGGACTTTTATAAGGCTTATTTTTTACTTTATCATTGCTAGTTCCCTAATTTTGTTTTTAAATGAAAGATAGATGCTTTATTCCATTTAAAACTACGTTCGATTCTTCATTGATACCGAATGAAATTAATGATCCATTTGGTTCTGAAACTCCGGAAATTTGTAAGATTGCAGCATTGGAATTACAAGATTTCATTATGGAGAACCAAGGGGATTGGCTACATAATTTTGGTTTGGGAAAAAATAAGACTGGGAAGATAAGAGGAAAAATGTTCGGTGTTTTGGTTGTAGAAGATTCAGAAAAGGGAATGGGGTATTTATGTACATTTTCTGGAAAGATAAAAGATCATCCGCATCCTATTGAATTTGTACCTGCTCTATTTGATATTTATACAAAAGATAATTTCTTATCAAAAGGAATGATAGAATTGACCGAAACTTCTAATCGGATTAAATTGTTAGAAAAAGAGGACAAACCGGATTCTAAAGTTGTTGTTGAAAAATTAAAAAATGATAGGAGAATACATTCCATACTTTTACAAGAAAAATTATTCGGGCAATATCATTTTCTAAATCAATCCGGAAAACAGAAAAGTCTGAATGATATTTTCCGTGACTATGACAATAGGAAACCTGCTGCCGGAGCTGGAGAATGCGCAGCTCCAAAATTACTCCAATATGCTTTCGAAAGAAAGATGAAGCCTTTGGCTATTGCAGAATTCTGGTGGGGGAAATCAACAAAATCGGAGGATAGGAAACATAGGGAATTCTATCCTGCTTGCAATGATAAATGCCGCCCTATTTTGAATTATATGTTAGGCAAATAAATACAATTTTAAGATGAAATCAATAGAATTAGCCACAATTGGCGGCGGATGTTTTTGGTGTTTGGAAGCGATTTTCCAAGATTTGAAAGGAGTGGAAAAACTCGTTTCAGGATTTGCAGGAGGAAAGATTAAAAATCCGACCTATCGTGAAATTTGTTCCAAACTTACCGGACATGCGGAAGTGATACAAATCACTTTTGACGCCCAACAGATTTCCTACGAGGAATTATTGAATGTATTTTGGCATTCCCATGATCCTACTACTTTGAACAGGCAGGGAAATGATGTGGGTCCACAATACAGATCCATTATCCTATACCATAATGACGGACAAAAACAAATAGCGGAAAAATCCCTAAAAGAAACGGAAGCATCAGACCTTTGGACAGATCCGATTGTAACTGAAATCGTGCCTATGGACGTGTTATATTCAGCAGAGGATTACCATCAGAATTATTACAATTTAAATAAGGATAAAAACCCATATTGTTCCATTGTCATTGCTCCTAAAATCGCAAAGTTCAGAAAAGAATTCGGGCATTTGATCCGTTGAATTGGATACAGGACAAAAAATAAATTCCTTGCCGTGAGTGCTGTTTGTTCACATCGCACAGGCTCTATTTTACAGGGCTTGTCAGGCAAGCAAACTTGGCAAGGAATTTCACCATTCCTAAGCCAAAGTACTCTTATCATCACTAAGGTGCAATTCTATTTCCGGAGTTCCTCTCATAATCAATCGCTGCTCATCCGGATCCGGTTTCAGTTCCCAAAATCCGGTTCCCTTTATTGCCACAGTTTCGCCAAGATGGAGGACACCCTCATGGTATCTTAATGTTTTTTGACCCAATATTTTTTTGCTTTTTACACCTTTTTGCTTTAAATAATCTGCAAGCTTTTTGCTGGGAGGAGACCAATAATTTGATTTTAAATTCATATCCTTTACCAAGAAAGCCTCGACATTTTCCAACTCAATCAAAGCTTCTCCAGTTCCATCAAAGACATGGAAATTTACCGCATTTTCATCATGGATAATTTTCCTCCATGAAGTACTCTTTCCACTTTTTATTTTTTCTTCAACGATGACTTGGTAGAATAAACAAGGTCTTCCGGAAAGTGGGGCATTTAAAGTTAGATTGATTTTTCTTGCACTCCCTACAATTTTACCCTCCTCGGCATGATTGAAATCGGAAATCTTCTTAGCAGGACTATTCTTTAGACTGCGTTTGATTTTTGAATCCTTACTAAAATAATGGGAGATTACGCCGATAGCGGCAATTGTAGAAAAAATTATGGCAGGTATTAAAACTTCCATTTTGGAATATTAGGTAAAGAAGATTGAATGAAATCATGTACAACAAAAATAAATGTATTAATAAAATCCTTTATCCTCAAATAAACTCCATTATATTTGAGGCTTGAAGAATTTTCTAATCGTAATAGCAGGCCCGACAGCATCCGGAAAAACATCTTTGGCTATAGAATTAGCCAAAAGATACAATACTTCTATTCTGTCTTGTGACTCTAGGCAATTTTATAGGGAATTATCCATTGGGACAGCCAAACCGACCAGTGAAGAATTAGCCGAAGCCAAACATTATTTCATTGATAGCCTTAGCATCCATAATGAATATTCCGTAGGAGATTATGAGACATCGGCGGTTTCTCTTTTGGAGGAATTATATGCCTCGAAACAGAATCCGGTCATATTGACGGGAGGCTCTGGTTTATATATCAAAGCGGCCCTTGAGGGCTTTGATACCTTTCCTGAAGTAACGGAAACCATAAAGGACAAATACATTGAATTAGAAAAGAATGAAGGCATTTTAATGCTTCAAAAAGAACTGAGAGAAAAGGATCCAGAATATTATAATCAAGTTGACACCAATAACCCACATCGGCTTATCAGGGCATTGTCCGTTATCGAAGCCAGTGGAAACCCATTTTCATTTTATAGGAAACAAGGAAAAAAAGAAAGGAATTTTGAACCCATCATTATCAATTTAGAATGGGAACGCAAAGAATTATATGAGAGGATAAATAAGAGAGTAGATATGATGATGGAAGCAGGACAATTGGCGGAAGCCAAATCCCTACACCACCTCAAACATTTGAACGCATTACAAACTGTAGGTTACCAAGAATTATTTGAATATTTTGATGGAAATATATCATTGCCGGAAGCCATAGAATTGATAAAAAGAAACACTCGGCGGTATGCTAAAAGGCAAATGACATGGTTCCGTAAAATGGAAAACACAACAACTTTCCATCCATCACAGTTAGAAGAAATAATCGAGTATATTAACTCAAGGATAAATTAAAATAAACCAATTGGGAATAAAAAAGAAAATGCCTTTCCTCAGCCAAGTATTCTCGAAATATAAAGATATAGAACAACATATCATCTACTTGGTATTGGCTGAATTCTTTTTGCAGATGGTCAATTCTTCTTTTTTCCTGCTTTTCAATTATCATATGGTAGCGAACGGCTACCAAGACTATGAAGTGGCAAATACGATCGCCTATAGATTCATAATGGTAATGATATTGGGAATTCCCTTAGGGTTTTTATTGAAAAGAGTAAAAATAAAACCCTTTTTTCTGGCATCGGCAATACTGGTTCCCATTATTTCATTAGTCGTAATTTATGCGGTTTCCCATCATATAAATTGGCTCTTGAATTTTGGTATGGTCATATGGGGAATTGCTTTTGCTTTTTTTCAGGTTGCCGGATTACCTTTTATCCTTTTATATGCCAAAAAAGAAACCCATAGTGAAGCAATCTCCTTGTTTTTTCTAACATGGAGTGTAGCCATTTTTGTAGCCGGAATGGCGAATTATTTTTTAAATAATTACGATCCCATACTATTTGATGAGGGAATGGTATTATCCATATATAGCTGTATTGGGTTTATTGCCATTTGGATGGTAATGAAAATAAAAGTAAATGAAAAGCCTCAGAACACGGAAAAATTCGAATTCAAATCCCTCATAGAGGATTATGATTGGAAATTGATTTTCAATGCCATCATGCCAACACTCATTATTGCCATTGGAGCAGGTTTTACCATTCCTGTTATCAATCTGTTTTTTCTCAATGTGCATGGAGTCGAGTCTGCCGACTTTTCCGTCTATGGTTCAATAACTTATTTGATGGTGGCATGTGGAATTTCATTCATGCCATTTATCAAACGAAGGTTTGGCTACCAGACGGCGATTACCTTATTCCAATCCCTAGCTGTTTTAGCCTTATTCTTCATGGCAATCACAGAGTATTTCAAAGATTGGGAATATGCGGTTTACATTGCCATTTTCTTCTACATTATCAGGCAGCCACTCATGAATGTAGCCGGACCCATGACATCCGAATTGACCATGTATTATGTAGGAAAGAAAAACCAAGAACTCATTTCTGCCATGAATTCCTCCATTTGGTCTGGAAGTTGGTTATTCAGCATGACTATATTTTCTTTTATGAGACAATCCGGAATGCGCTATGTTTCCATTTTTCTGATAACAGTTATATTATATATAATAGGCGTATTATGGTATGTATATCTGATCAAACAATATGAAAAACAAGAGAATAGTGATTAAATCATAAAGGAATTTGAATGTTTGAAACATAAGTTTTCCATATTCATATTATAAGTGTTATTATTGTAACCGTTAGTGATTTTTTGAGTCATATAGACAAGAAATGTTAACAATATTCATATAATAAATTTTTAAAAGAATGGCTATCAGGATTAGACCGGATGAACAACCCGAAGAAGAACAACCAAGAATCCCCCATAATCCGAATCCTCGAAGAGGTGGCGGCGGTGGCGGCGGAAGTATGCTGACAATGTTTCTTCCCATGCTAATGGGGTTATTTAGAAAAAGCCCAAAATTAGCTTTTTTATTAATTGTTATTGGTGGTCTTTGGTACATGACACAAGGCGGTTGTGATACCGGAATGATTGGTCATGACGATGAGGGGACAATAGTAAGTCCATTTTCTACCGGATTGGATATGGATCCGGTAAAATATGGAAATACTTCTGTTTATGAGCCTTTGGCAGACAATAGGAAAAACCCGCTTCCAGAAGCAGTATCATTGCTAGAGTATACACCTAAAAGGTTGAACCAAGGAAGCCAAGGGTCTTGTGTGGGGTGGTCAAGTTCCTATGGAGCAAGGACGATTCTGCATGCCAGACAGACAGGAGCAGATCCGAATCAAGTAGCATTCAGTCCGTCTTATTTGTATAATCAAATTGCATTGCCCGGTTGTCAAGGAACATATTTGACAGATGCTTTGGCTGTAATGAAAGAAGGGGGAAACCTGCCATTCCAATATTTTTCTTACGATGAAAGATCTTGTTCCAAGAAACCGAATTCCCAAGAAAAACAGGCAGCTAAGAATTTCAGAATTAGGGATTACCACCGTCTGACGGAAGGACGTAGTTCCAACCAAAAAGCCAATATGCTTGGAATCAAGCAGAATTTGGCTGCGGGTGCTCCGGTTGTTATTGGTATGATGGTAGGAGGAAGTTTCATGAGGTCAATGGAAGGAAGGGAAGTATGGAAACCCTCACAAAGTGATTATCAACAAAGAGGTTTCGGAGGACATGCCATGTGTGTAATCGGTTATGATGATTACAAGGCAGGTGGAGCATTCCAAATCATGAACAGTTGGGGTGAGAATTGGGGTAAGGATGGAATAGGTTGGGTGAGATATGCTGATTTCCACCATTTCACCAAGGAAGCTTACGGCTTATATCCAATGGGAAATGCAGCGAAGGAAGCGGATGCATTCGTCATGGAATTCGGACTGGTTAAGAACAAGGGAAAAGTAAATGTCGCATTCAAGAAAACCGGACCCAAGACATTCCGAACCACTTCTTCCATGAGAAAAGGAGAAGACTTCAAAATCGAAGTAACTAATTCAATAGAATGTTATACCTACGTTTTCAGTCAGGAAGCAAATGATGGAGATGTATTCACTTTATTTCCATACAATAAGAAACATTCTCCTTTTTGTGGAATAAAAGGGACAAGATTATTCCCACGCTTCGAATCTTTGTACGCTGATGATGCCGGTTATTTGGATTATATGGGGATATTGATTACCAGAGAACCGATAGATTATGTACAAGTAGCCGAAGCACTCAATAAAGTACCCGGAAATTTAGCCAAGAGAATGGGGACTGTACTGGATGGTCAAGGAATGCTAAGCGGTATGGTATATGAAGCAGGTAAGACAATCCGCCTCGGGACAGAAGATAAAAAACAAGGAGGAACCTATATTGTAATGGAAATTGATAAAGAATAATTTCTATTTTTAAAACCCTCGCAGCATCTTTGCGTCAATATCGTTAGGATATTGACGCAAAGATATTTTTAGGCAGTTCAGAATCCGCAAATGAGATTTAATTTAGGTTTTTTACTCATAATTACATTATTACTCTCTTGTTCACAAGATGAAGACCCTGTTTTGGTATTCAATGTACCGGAAGAATTCTCAATAGAGATGAGGGAGCAATTAAATCCCACTAATAGGGATTTGATTTTTGATATTACCTCTATTTATGGATTTGCATGTGAAGATATAACTATAGATGCAACTTATACAAGATCCGGGGATAACCTTTCCCTTTCCATACAGGACATCGTTAAACCCGATGATTGTGAAGAGGGGGCGAACAAGGCGAACCTAAAGTTCAACATAGGTAGTTTGCAAAATGGAGAATACACTTTCAATATCAATTTGAGTGAAGTAGTTGCGAATACCGGAATGCTTTCAGTATCGAATGATTCATACAAAATCATGATTGATGAAGAAGAGCAAATAGAAGGAATTGTTCTTCCTTATACTGAACTAAGAAGAATGCCGAATGGTTCTGTTTGGGGAAAGGTAGAATTCAATTCGGACAACATGGCTAATATTGCCCAAAAATTCCAAGAGGAACTTATTGGGCTAGGCATGAGCAACTTGGATTTAAAAGCGGGAGAATATGGTTTCTTTTCTTTGGATTCAGAATTATCAATGATATGGGATACAGCCAGTCCTTATAATAATACCCTATCTTTCATTTTAAATAAAAACCAGGTAACAGATCAAGAAATTCGAAACCTAATACAACAATTCCAAGAAGAATACGGACAGTCCAATGAAATTGACATGGATGTTTTTACTTGGGATGGCAAAGAATTTTAACCCTCTGAAAGATTCCCTTTTCGCTAAAAGATTGAAACGGTTTATTTACATTTGTCATCCAACAAGAAATGTAGATAAATCCAAGGTATGAATCTTATTAATCTTATCAGCGATACAGTAACAAAGCCCACGCCTGAAATGCTCACAGCCATGTTCTCGGCAGAAGTAGGTGATGATGTTTTTAATGAAGACCCCACAATCAATCAGTTGCAGGATTTCGCAGCTGAACTCTTTGGGATGGAAGCCGCTTTGTTTTGCCCTTCAGGGACAATGACCAACCAAATTGCCATAGCAGTACATACTTCCCGTTTGGATGAGGTTATTTGCCATGAATATTCCCATATTTATCAATATGAAACCGGAGGTTATGCCTATAATTCAGGAGTGGGGATAAAACTTCTCCAAGGAGAAAATGGAAAAATAAATGCAGAACAGATTGCTGCTGCCATCAATCCGACCCAAGATTGGTTGGCAAATAGCCAACTGGTCGTTTTGGAAAATACTACCAATAAAGGCGGAGGTGATTATTATACCATTGACGAAATCAAACCGATTCGAAAATTATGCAGCGAAAGGGGTATGGGCTTGCATATGGACGGAGCAAGGATTTTCAATGCCTTGGTTGAAACCAATGAAACGGAAAGAGAGTTTGGAGAAATATTTGATAGCATTTCCATATGTTTGTCCAAGGGATTGGGTGCGCCTGTGGGATCTTTATTGTTAGGGAATAAGGACTTTATAAGAAAGGCAAGGAGATTGAGAAAAGCGATGGGAGGAGGAATGCGGCAAGCCGGATATCTTGCGGCGGCGGGACTGTTTGCCTTGAAGAATAATGTCAAAAGACTAAAGGATGATAATAACCGTGCAAGGGAATTATCTGCCACTATCCAGAACCTTAATTATGTAGAAAGTGTTAGAACTGTAAAGTCCAATATTTTAATATTCGATTTAAAACATCCTTTAATGGCAGATGAGTTCCTAGGGAAAATAAAGGAAAAGGGTATAAATGCTTCTCCTTTCGGTCCTTCGACAATTCGATTTGTGACCCATATGGAAATCACAGATGAGATGATCCAAGAGACAAAAAAAATATTAAAGGAACTCGAAGAGCTGTTTTAATTATGGTCTAAATGCCAAAATCCAAAGTCTGTTGCATCTTAGGCAACTTAAGTTAATTAAAAAGTTACTTTTGTAGATAATTCATTCAAAACCGGGAAAATGATAAAATATTACTCCAAGTCGGGAAGGGTATTGCAGGAATTACCGGAATTGACTACTAATTGTTGGGTGAATATCTCTCCGCCATTTAGCCAGGAAGAATTAGAGGAATTAGCCGAAAGGCTAATCATTCCCATTGATTTCCTTACGGATTCTTTGGATATTGATGAACGCTCCAGATACGAAAGGGAAGAGGATATATTACTTGTCGTACTGAATACGCCTATTTTGAACAAGGTCGCCGAAGAAATCGAAGCTACCTATATTACAGTTCCCATCGGTATCATCATTACTCCCGATAATATCATTACCATTACATCTTATGATAATCCGGTTTTGGAATTATTCCTAGAAGATAAGATCAAGAATTTTAATCCATCCAATAAAAGCCATTTCACCTTACAAGTGTTTGAACAGAACGTTTATCGATTTTTGACTTGCTTGAAAAAATTGAACCTAAAGCGAAACTTGATAGAAAAGGAATTATATGATTCCAGTAGGGGAAAAGGATTGAAGCAATTATTAAGCATAGAAAAAAGTCTGGTTTATTTTGTAACCGCACTCAGTTCAAACGAACTTCTGAAAATGAAGATGAAAAGAAGCGATTTGCTCCATATTGCTAAAGACGAAGAAAAAACTGATTTATTTGAAGATATTATCATTGATAATAGCCAAGCATTGGAAATGGCGAATACCTATACCAAGATTCTACAAAGTACAATGGAATCCTCAGCTTCCATTATTTCCAATAATCTTAATATCGTTATTCAGCGGCTTACCTTGATTACGATTATCCTAATGGTACCAACATTGGTTGCCAGTTTTTTTGGTATGAATATGCCCACCGGATTGGAAGAATCCAAGCATGCATTTTACTGGATAATTGTAATCAGTGCCATATTCACTTTACTTTTGGTCTGGATATTCAGAAGAAAGCGAATGATCTGATTTTACTCCATTTTCCATATCTATACAGAATATATTATTCGATCCCGCATTATTTTATTTCTATTTTGGCATTAAGCTTTTAATCAAATTATGAACTTACAATATTTTGATTATATGGCGAATCCAATTCTGACTCTTACTTATTAACAATGTTGGTAAAAAGTATCTAATTGTTAATTTATTGTTTATCAGTTTGTTATGTATTTTTTCCACAAAATGTGGAAAACTTCGGCTTTAAATAAATTAAATTTTGATGTAATTTAGCACCTGCAAAGGAAGAGGCACTATAAAAAACAATTTCTTTGCGACATGTTGATTTGAGCAACAATAACGGGAAAAACATAAAGCGGCTGTGAGAGTTATTTCAACCAAGAATTACTTACCGAAATTAACTTTCCTCCAACTTTACATGAGAATTTAAAAA
This sequence comes from Saprospiraceae bacterium, assembly GCA_020631375.1. Lineage (GTDB taxonomy): Bacteria > Bacteroidota > Bacteroidia > Chitinophagales > Saprospiraceae > JAHDCE01. The sequence goes on from JAHDHJ010000041.1 coordinate 13,722, forward strand.
CAGCATTTATCCTTATAACCATAAGGGTAATCTTTTAATCATTATGGCATTGCAATAGCAAGGGTTATATAATACTCTTATGCTATTACTATCATATTTTTTTATAATTGATAAATAGATATTGGGCTTTAGAATGGAAAAACACACAAATAAGAACCAAGTGACAGAACCCATGTTAATGGATAATCCTAACAGATTCGTTTTGTTCCCTATTCAATACCCTGAAATATGGGAAATGAGAAAGAAAGCATTAGCGTGTTTTTGGACAGCAGATGAAATTGATTTGGAGCAGGATATTTCCGATTGGGAAAACAAGCTGAATGATGATGAACGCCATTTCATTAAACACGTACTTGCATTTTTTGCGGCTAGTGATGGAATAGTGAATGAGAACCTTTGTATCAATATGTACGAAGAAATTCAGATTCCGGAAGCGAGGTCATTTTATTCCGCCCAAATCCAAATAGAGGATATCCATTCGGAAACCTATAGCCTCCTAATCGATACCTATATCAAGGACGAAGTTGAAAAACAAGGATTGCTGAATGCCATAGAAACATTGGATTGTGTGAAGAAAAAAGCCAATTGGGCAATGAAATGGATAGAGGAAGCACCTAGTTTCGCCCATCGATTGATTTCATTTGCAGCAGTAGAAGGCATATTCTTTTCCGGAAGTTTCTGTTCCATTTATTGGCTGAAGAAAAGAGGACTAATGCCCGGACTTACTTTTTCCAATGAATTGATAAGCAGGGATGAGGGAATGCATTGCGATTTTGCCTGTTTGCTATATTCCATGTTGGAAAATCCACTTCCAAAACAATTGGTTGAGGACATAATCGTTGAAGCGGTTTCCTTTGAAAAGGAATTCGTAAGCGATGCACTTCCGGTTTCCCTTATTGGCATGAATGCCGATATGATGACCCAATATATAGAGTTCGTAGCCGATAGATTATTGAATTCATTAGGAAATGAGAAGTATTTCAATACTGCGAATCCTTTCTCATGGATGGATTTGATTTCCTTACAAGGGAAAACCAATTTCTTTGAAAAGAGAGTAGGGGATTATCAAAAATCAGGAGTCATGTCTGATAGGGATAAGCAAGTATTCTCCTTGGATGAGGACTTTTAGATTGCGCTTTACGCAACATGAAATAGAAAACCAAATATTTAAATAGGGACTTGTTAGAAATCAACCTTAAAGCCAATCTCACAATTGTTAGATAGTAAACGAAACGATTCCCGCTATAAAACATAAAAAGAATGCAAGTAATAAAAAGAAGTGGCAAAAGTGAAAGCGTAAGCTTTGACAAGATTACCGCCAGAATTAAAAAATTATGTTACGGGTTAGACACACGATACGTAAGCCATATTGAGATAGCCAAAAAGGTAATACAAGGCCTATATGATGGAGTAACAACTACGGAATTGGATAATCTGGCAGCAGAAACTGCTGCGACCATGGCAACTATCCATCCTGATTATGCTTCCTTGGCGGCAAGGATTGCGGTTTCAAATTTACATAAGAATACGGATAAATCCTTTTATAAGACAATGAAAGGGTTGCATGAATATATCGATCCTAAAACCGGTGATAATGCAGGGCTTATCAGTGATGAAGTCATTGAAATCATTAAGGAGAATAAGGACCGTTTGGATTCATCCCTGATTTTTGATAGGGATTATGAATTTGATTTCTTTGGTTTTAAAACCTTGGAGCGTTCTTACCTTTTGAGAAGAGATGGAAATGTTGTCGAAAGACCGCAGCATATGTTGATGAGAGCGGCATTGGGAATTCATGGAAAAGACATTGATTCGGCCATTGAGACTTATGAATTAATGTCTGAAAAATGGTTCATTCATGCTACACCGACATTGTTCAATGCTTGTACGCCCAAGCCACAGTTGTCATCTTGTTTTCTATTGTCAATGACAGACGATAGTATCGGCGGAATATTTGAAACATTGACAAGATGTGCCAAAATTTCACAATCCGCCGGAGGCATAGGATTGAGTATTCATAATATCCGTGCAAAAGGCAGTTATATCAAGGGAACCGGAGGAACATCCAATGGCATAGTCCCGATGTTGAGGGTATATAATGATACGGCAAGATATGTCGATCAGGGAGGAGGAAAGAGAAAAGGTGCTTTCGCAATGTATCTCGAACCTTGGCATGCCGACATTATGGATTTCTTGGATTTGAAAAAGAATCATGGAAAAGAGGAAATGCGGGCAAGGGATTTATTCTACGCCATGTGGATTTCTGACTTATTCATGCAAAGAGTGGAAGAAGATGGGCAATGGTCCTTATTCTGCCCGAATGAAGCACCGGGATTATATGATACCTACGGAGGTGAATTCGAGGCATTATACCATAAATATGAACAAGAGGGAAGAGCTAGGAAAACCATCAAGGCACAGGAACTTTGGTTCAAGATTTTGGAATCGCAGATAGAGACGGGTACACCTTATATGCTATATAAGGATGCTTGTAATAGGAAATCGAACCAAAAGAATTTGGGTACGATACGAAGCAGCAATCTTTGTACGGAAATCGTAGAATACACTGCACCGGATGAAGTAGCGGTTTGTAATTTGGGGTCTATTGCTTTGCAAAAATTCGTCAATGGTCCTGGGGATTATGATTTTGATAAATTGTTCGAAATATCTACTATCCTTACGAAGAATTTGAATAAGGTGATTGATGTCAATTATTATCCGATAGAAGAAGCGAGGAATTCCAATATGCGGCACAGACCGGTCGGTATAGGTGTCCAAGGATTGGCGGATGCATTCCTAAAGATGAAATATCCATTCGAGAGTGATGAGGCAAAGCGTTTGAATCGTGAGATTTTCGAAACGATTTATTATGCTGCTGTCAAAACTTCTTGTGAATTGGCTAAAAAAGAAGGTGCATACCAGACTTTTGAAGGATCGCCAATGAGCAAAGGGGAATTCCAGTTCGATATGTGGGGTGTAACACCTACGAATAGATGGGATTGGGAATCATTGAGGAAAGATGTGATGAAATACGGAGTAAGGAATAGTTTGTTATTGGCACCCATGCCTACGGCTTCCACTTCGCAGATACTTGGAAATAACGAATGTTTCGAGCCTTATACGGCTAACATTTATACAAGAAGAACCCTATCGGGTGAATATATCGTAGTGAATAAACATCTTCTGAAGGATTTGATCCAATTGGGGATGTGGAATGAGGAAATGAGGGAAATGCTAATGGCATCCAACGGTTCAGTCCAGAATATAGAAGGAGTGCCGGAAGAATTGAAGCAATTGTATAAGACTACATGGGAGATTAGCATGAAAGCCATTATTGATATGGCTGCGGATAGGGGAGCATACATTTGCCAGAGTCAGAGCATGAATCTATTCATGGAAAATCCGAATTTCGCCAAATTGTCATCCATGCACTTTTATGCCTGGAAGAAAGGTTTGAAAACAGGTATGTATTACCTAAGGTCAAAAGCGGCAGTAGATCCGATTAAATTCACATTGAGCCAAAAACACCAGACTCAATTCTCGAATTCAGAAAAACCGGAAACCGTTATGGCAATGGGCAATAATATAAAAAACAGTAATCCAACACCAGTAGGGCAGGAACCTATCGTAGCAATGAAAGCGATAGAAAAACAAGAAATCAAGGCTTGTAGCCTCGATGACCCGGATTGCATTATGTGCTCTGGCTGATATTGGATTTTTAAGAACACAGCGTTTAGTTTTTCCGCTTTTCAAGCATGTCTGAGCCGTCCTTTTCCCGAAGGGCGGCTTTTGTATGTCAAAAATATAAATACCTTTAGGTTTCAAAATCTAACTTATCTATTTGAGTGTTGGCATATATTTAGAATTTTGAAATATAATTGTCTAAAAATCTCTAAATCTAAATATCTAAGCATCTACTAAGCATGAAGCATAATTTATTCCAAACCATATTTATTTTCTTTGAAAAAAGAAAATGGCTGGTAATATTCCTATTTTGTTTTGCAGTAATATTCGGTCCGGCATTTTGTATTTTTAGTGAATATAGCTATGACCTTATCGCCAATCCGGACATTGATACTTATATTAATTTGGCAAAATTCGATTTTGACCAAAGTCCAGTGAGGAGATATAGGATTATTATTCCTTTTATTGCTGCGGGAATTCATTTTATTTTAGAACCTATTTTTTCTTTGTTAGAACCTTGGACTTTTCCCGGTCCCGGCTTTTCATTGTGCATGAGTTTTTTTGTGGTGAATAGCATACTCATGTCTATTTTCGGAATGATTATTTATTATTTAATCAAGGCGTATAATGTTTCCGATGCTGCTGCAATCGTAGGCGTTTTAAGTGTTTTGACTTGTCGCTGGACGGCTTATTTTGCAGGTTTGCCAATGGTCGAAAGTTTATATTTATGTATTATTGGATTGATGCTTTTGGGTTTGAAAACTAAAAATACGAAGTTGATTATATTATGTATTTTTTTAGGTCCTTGGGCAAAAGAATCCTTTGTTTTTTTTGTACCACTGATACTTATTTATGCTCCGATTAAATTATGGAAACAAATTGCACTATTCGCATTTTCTGGAATAATCATTTTTAGTTTCCGATATGCTTTTGATTATTTTAATCAAATAGAAATTACAGAAAGTCTAGGTAAGGATTTTGATCATGTCAATTTAATTATTCCATCTCTCAAACGACTTTTTTCCTTTCATGGCATTTATGAAATATTTTCCGTTTTCGGAATTTGGGGAATGCTTTTCCTTTTATTAGCTAATGGCGAAATTAGAAAAAAATTACAATCCAAATTATCAAAATCCATTTTATTATTTTTAGTAATTATTTTTATCCATGCGATTCTATCCACGGATTTGGCGAGGATGTTTTATTTGGCAAGTCCTGTTATTGCTTTGCTGATTGCCTTAGTAATAAATGCATTTGATTTTAATAATGGGAAAATAACTATCGCGAAAAATTAGAAAAAAATATGTCTGTCTGATGAGTCCGAATTTCAAAAACTATCTTTTAAAAATCACCAAATCTTCTGATTGCAAAGAAATTGAAATCATCCAATCTTTGTGGAGCGGTTATGGAAAAATTTCACGTTATCAATTGTTTGATTCATCCTTGGATACCGTTGTAGTTAAGTGCATATCTTTGAATCAATCGACAGGGCATCCAAGAGGATGGAATACAAATGTTTCCCATAATCGAAAAGTAAAATCTTACGAAGTCGAAACGTATTGGTATGAAAAATGGAATCAACTTTGCATTGATAATTGTAGAACTCCAAAATTTATCGGTTCATTTTCCAAGGAACAAAACCAGTGGATTATTTTGGAAGATTTAAATACAAATTTCCCCTTGCGAAAACATCAAGTAAATTTACATGAAATTAAAGTTTGTTTGAAATGGTTGGCAAATTTCCACCTTACTTTTTTGAATGAAAAACCAAATGGTTTGTGGGAAATCGGTACTTATTGGCATTTGAAAACCCGACCCGATGAATTTGAAAAAATCGGGCATCAAGAATTAAAATCAAAAGCACATTTAATTGATGAATTATTAAATCAATGCAAGTATCAAACAATTGTACATGGAGATGCCAAACTTGCTAATTTTTGCTTTTCCGAAAATGGCGAAAATATAGCTGCCGTAGATTTTCAATATGTTGGTGGTGGTTGCGGAATGAAAGATGTCGCTTATTTTTTGGGAAGTTGTCTTTCAAGTTCGGGTTCTGAAAAATATCAAAATGAACTATTAGATTTTTATTTTTCAGAATTAGAAAAAGCATTCGAATTTTCTACTCTTAAAATTGATTTTAAAGAATTGGAAAATGAATGGAGAAAATTGTACCCTGTTGCCTGTACGGATTTTACTCGATTCTTATTAGGTTGGATGCCTTCGCATCAAAAAATAAATAATTACAACCTTAATTTGATGAATTCTGTTTTGTCAAATTTGTGATTTTTTAATATTTTATTCGTAGAATAGGGTAGTATTAGCCTAACTCAAAATCTTCACTTCATCCAAAGAAATATGAATGGCTCTTAATTCTTCTGTCCTTGTACTCACATCCCCAGAACCATTTTCCAAACGCAAAACACCTCTGGGGCAAACTGCTGCACAAACACCACAACCCACACAAGATGCCCTTACAATATCCTGACCTTTTTGTGCATAAGAGCGAACGTCGATTCCCATTTCGCAATAGGTGGAACAATTGCCACAAGAAATACATTGGCTGCCATTCGTAGTGATTCTAAAACGGGAAAAGAATTTTTGTTGCAAGCCTAAAATCGCAGCCATCGGACAACCGAATCTGCACCAAACCCGACTCCCCATAATAGGGTAGAAACCCACTCCGATGACACCGGAAAATGCCATGGCAATTCCAAATCCATACCACTCTTTAAAAGTGGAAGTAAAGTCGCCGAGAATGGTATTTTCACTGATATGATTGAACCATAATAAAGCGGTCAACAAAACCACTGCGACTAAAACTAAATGAATCATCCACCGTTCAATTTTCCAAGCCGTAAGTGATTTGTCAGATAATTGCCGGAAAGGGTCTCCAGCCGTTTCAGCTAATCCACCACAACCACAAACCCAAGAACAATACCATCTCTTTCCATACAAATAAGTCATGATGGGTGTAACCACAAATGGCATGAGTAAGCCTACTGCAATAACGACATATCCGAATGTTCCCAATGCACTATTATTATCAATCCATTCTGGTCTTAAAGCTTTAGAATCCAAGGGCCAGAAATAAGAAAAATATTCATCCGGTTTATTCATTAATGAAAGGAAAGCCGGAATTAGATAGGCGAAAATTAATTGGAAAAACATAACGGAAATCGTCCGGATAATTTGATACCTATTATGTCTATATTTAAAAATAAATTTTGTTCCCATTAATAAAACAGCGACCGTATAAAATGTTCCATAAACGAACCATTGGTCAGCCGCTTTTCCTCTTATTAGTTCGCTTAGTGGATTATGGATTGTTATTAATCCTTGTATTAAATTGGGGAACCAATATAAACAAATATAAAATCCGGTAAGAACAATCCCCAATATCCAAGCAAAAACACCCCTAAAGGAAATGTCTTTGAAAAAGACCCCATTGTTTTTTATTCCCGGGATTTTTCCGGAATAAGAAGAGTAGGTGAATAAAATACTTCCTATCGTAATTCCTGATAATGAAATTAGGAACATGATTAATGGAGTTCCTACTCCAACATTTACCCAAGAAATAATTAATCCCAAAATACCTAAACCTACAAAAGCCAATGCAATCTTTTGTAAATTATTTAATTGACTATTATCCGGATTGGCAATGGAAAGACTGCTATCTAATAAATTCATATTTATTATTTTTATCCTATTTGGAATAAGGATTATTTTTTAGAACACTATATCCTCCAGCGGGGGAATTAATTTCCTCCGCTGGAGGGGGGGTAGGGAAGGAAGTACATAGAACATCCTACATTTAAAAATCTAATTATCTCTTCAAAAAAGAAATGACACTATCCAAACCCCTTTTCTTTTTCAATTGCAAATTACTCCCTGTTTTTTGATTGTATAATTTGATTAATTCAAAATCATATTCATCAAAAAATTCAGGATCGAAATTAGCCAAGCCTAATTCTTGCAATACCGTTTCTATATTTGTTTTTTCTGCCAGCCATTTTTCACACACTTCATGGCGATACCGAATCCCCATTAAATTAAATCCAAGGACTTCCTTGTTTTTTTTATCAAAAATTATCCTAATGGATTTATCTCCATCAGAATGTTCCCAATATAATGACTCATGATTTTCTGGAGGATGCGCTTGCACATTTCCATAAACCTGATATTCTATATCAAAAAATTTGGCTGAATTAAACCAGATCCCCGGATTGTATTTTATTTTTTTATTATAAATATTATATGCCACATTTTCGCCCATCATTCTGCCCGTGTACCAGATCGCTTCTACTCCTCTTCTTCCTGGTATAGGGTTCATTTGTTCAGCACAATCGCCAATGGCATAAACATCAGGAATATTAGTTTCCAAATATTCATTCACTTTAATTCCCCTCCCAATTTCTAATTCTGATTCTCTTAGGAAATTAATATTCGGATGTACCCCCGCCGTCAAACCGACGAAGCCACAGTTTATCCGTTCTCCGGTATTTGTAATAACCGCAGAAGCCTGACCATTTCCATCATCGACGATTTCCTTTAATTCTGTCCCTAATCTTAAATCAATATGATTATTAAGGATACAGCGGTTAATCATTTCTGATTCTTCCTTTGGTAGAACATTATTCCAATAACTTTTTTCCCTGACTAAAAATGTAACGGGTATGTTTCTGGAATGAAACATTTCTGCCATTTCTATCCCGATCAATCCACCACCTACAATCACAGCTCTTTTTAATCCCTTGCTATAATCATTCATGGTTTGTAGATCCTGTAAAGTATATAAACCTGCAGCACCATTCAAATCTTGTCCCGGCCAACCAAATTTGTTTGTAGCAGAGCCCGTGGCAATAATTAATTTATCATATTCTAATTCCGGTGGTGGAGCAGGATGGCTGGCACCTGTTTTTACAGCTTGTCTTAATTTTATTTTTTTATTGTCAAAGTCAACACCGCTGACCCAAGCCCTCAATAAATTAATTCTATTTTTTTCCCAAAACCAATTCTCATAAGGTTGGGTTTCTTTTAGTCTCATATGCCCCATATAAATATACATGAGTGCCGTCCTCGAATAAAAATAATCCGACTCCGCAGAGATCATCGTAATTTCATGGTCTCCTAATTTCCGTAACCAACGCGCAGCAGTCGCTCCACTTATCCCATTTCCAATTATTACTATTTTCATAAACTTTTGTTTTAAGGTTTGGAAAGTGTAAAGCTGCGTGCTAATTATTAACTTTCGCACACTTAGCACACTTAGCACACTTAGCACACTTAGCACACTTAGCACATTAGCACATTAGCACTTTTACACTTTCGCACTTTTACACTTTCGCACTTTTACACTTTCGCACTTT
>JAHDHJ010000305.1 GCA_020631375.1 Saprospiraceae bacterium
CAGCCGGATGTCTGGCAATGTGTTCTCAAGCACATGGATTTCGGATTTTTGGGATTGAATTGCTTAATGAGTTTAGCCCAAAGCATTCTGCCTGCCCGCAATTTGGCAATTTCCATAAAATGATTCATCCCTATTCCCCAAAAGAAAGAAAGCCGTGGTGCAAAAGCATCTATATCCAAGCCAACTGCCAATCCAGCACGTATGTATTCCAATCCATCTGCTATCGTATATGCCAATTCTATATCTGCCGTTCCCCCGGCTTCCTGTATGTGGTAGCCGCTGATAGAAATGGAATTGAATTTGGGCATACTTTGGGATGTATATTCGAAAATATCCGAAATGATCCGCATGGATGGCAAGGGTGGATATATATAGGTATTCCTAACCATGAATTCCTTGAGGATATCATTCTGAATCGTACCACTGAGTTTTTCAGTTGACACACCTTGTTCTTCTGCTGCCACGATATAAAATGCCATGATGGGCAATACCGCCCCATTCATGGTCATGGAAACGGACATCTTATCCAAAGGGATTCCCTCGAAGAGTATTTTCATATCTTCTACCGAATCTATGGCAACTCCGGCTTTCCCCACATCTCCTTGTACCCTTGGATGATCCGAATCATATCCTCTATGTGTCGCCAAATCAAATGCGACGGATAAGCCCTTTTGCCCCGCAGCCAGATTCCGCCTGTAAAAGGCATTGCTTTTTTCTGCTGTGGAAAATCCTGCATATTGCCTGATGGTCCAAGGACGGACTGCATACATACTACTATATGGTCCTCGAAGGAAAGGAGGAATTCCTGCCACAAAATCCTCATGCTCGAATTCTTTCTTGTCAAAAGAAGAGGGAACAACTATCTTTTCTGCCGTTTCCCAATTTTCTTTTTCAGAATTAGAGGAAATCTTTTCTTGTGATACGTCTATTTTACTAAAATCCGGTCTTTGCATTTGTATAACTTCATTTCATTGTAAAAATAGCCTTATAATCTAATTTATATTTATATGTGTCCAACATCTTCTGCTAGAAGTAAAAAAAATGATACTTTCGGACTGTCAATAATACATTAATAGCATGAAACATTCATTTTTTAAGCGGGCTCTTGAGGGGAATAATGCCGCTTGGACTTTTTTGGTCGGTACACTAATTGTTATTTTTGGTCATATCTTAGGACAAATCCCTATATCTGTTCTATTAATTTATAAGATGTTTAATACTAGTGGAGGCGGAATTGATTCTGACATGCAGGATAAGATGGCTAGCTTGGATTTTGAATATTTTGGCATTGATCCCAACTTTGGATTTTTTTTGCTTTTATTGTCTTTTGTTCTTGGAGTAATTGCACTATATATTGTTATGAAAAGTATCCATAAAAGGTCTTTCCTTTCGGTGATTACTCCAAATTCCAAACTCGATTGGGGAAGGTTATCATTTGGATTTTCTTTGTGGTTGCTATTAGCTCTCCTTGGAGAAGGTATCAATATGTATCTTGATCCTGAGAATTACGTTTATACTTTAGAATGGTCTTCTTTTATTCCCTTAGTCATTATTTGTTTATTGGTTTTGCCTTGGCAAACGAGTTTTGAGGAACTTTTTATGAGGGGGTATCTGATGCAGGGAATTCCTCTTGTACCTATCCGATTTGCGCAGGGCTTTTTATTTATTACCGCTAATATACATATATACTATATCTCTGTGAACCAAGGTTATAAAAGTGCTCTAATTGCTTTGTTAATTTATTCTTTTATAGCAACATTGTTGAGCTTAGCAATAAAAAATAATTCCTATAACCTTTTTTTGAAAAATTTAATAAAAAAACCTTTCATCCCTTGGATCATCACATCCGTAATATTTGGTTTATTACATGGGATGAATCCGGAAATCGGAGAATTCGGATTTTGGAAAATGATGGTCTTTTATATCGGGACAGGAGCGTTCCTGGGATTGATAACGATATTGGACGAAAGTCTGGAAATTGCATTGGGAATTCATTTTGCTAACAACTTATTCGGGGCATTATTCGTTTCTTTTGATGGGTCTGCCTTGCAAACGCCTACAATGTTCCGTTCCTTGGAAATGGATATGGAATTTATGCTTGTAGGATGGTTTGTCGTAGTTTTGATATTCTTAGGAATTGCTCAGATGAAATATAAATGGACGAATTGGGGAAAGATTTTCCAAACCATTGATTATAATAACAATGGTGATGAAAATCACATAGTAGGTAATAATGAGAACATTCTTGATGAAGGATTGTAGAATCTGTTTGGCGAGTAGTACTATATGAATAGGAGGGAAATTGGGTTAAGCTCAAAATCCTATGTTCATTTTGTTAAAAGTTCCTCTTATTTTTGAACAAAACCAATTATTACGCAAAGGTTTCCTTATACTTTTTTCTTGATAAAAAAGTAACAAAAAATCAAGGCTATACCCATTTCTTAACGCACGGAAATTTGAAAATCCTAAACAAAATAAAACTCGCCCACGGGACTTTTTCTACTTTTACTTCATCAGTTATCCAGATGGAAACCCTCAAGGAAAGGGATTGTGGCTCAGACAGTATTTTGTTTCTAACGGATTTGCTACATTTCCTTAGCTAAAATGGCTAATGCCAACTTAGGGACATTGCCTCCGCATATTTTGTGGCTTCGGTTTTGTTCTCTACTTTGGAAGTTGAAAGGTAATCTTATTATTCAAGAATATGGAGAACTTTCCTTTGTAAGTTTTAAGGGGCTAGATTAAAAACCAATGGAATAGGATACTTTTTTAAATATTGTGAAATAATATAAATAACTGAATACATTAATAATGAAAAAAACATTTCTTATCCTAATTGCTGTTTTCACAGCACAATTGACATTTGCACAGCCGGATAGATGGCAGCAAAAAGTAAATTATCTAATGGATATTGACATGGATGTCAATACCCATAAATTTACAGGCAAGCAAAAAATCGTTTATACCAATAATTCTCCGGATGATTTGGATAAGCTTTTTTATCATTTATATTTCAATGCTTTCCAGCCGGGAAGTATGATGGATGTCCGTTCTTTGAATATTCCTGATCCGGATAGACGAGTCGGGGATCGAATTTCAAAATTAAAACCAGAAGAAACGGGGTACACCAAAGTGAGTTCATTAAAAGTGGATGGAAAGGATGTTGACTATGAAGTGGTCGGAACGATTTTGGAAGTGAAATTGGCTACTCCAATCAAAGCGAATTCTTCTGCTACCTTGGAAATGGAATTCGAATCACGAGTTCCTGCACAAGTCAGAAGGTCCGGAAGGGATAGCAAGGAAGGCATTGCCTATTCCATGTCCCAATGGTATCCTAAATTATGTGAATATGACTATCAAGGATGGCATGCAAATCCTTATGTCGGTCGTGAATTCCACGGTATCTGGGGAGATTTCAAAGTAAATATTACTATTGATAAAAAATATATCCTTGGAGGAACCGGCTATCTTCAAAATCCAGAGGAAATCGGTTATGGCTATGAAGATGGAAAAACCGTGAAGCGTCCTACGGGCGATAAACTGACTTGGAAATTCGATGCCCCGAATGTGCATGATTTCTTCTGGGGAGCAGACTCGGATTATACACATGAGACATTGAAGCTAAGAGAAGGTTTGGTCTTACATTTCCTTTATCAGAAAAATGAAACTACCGAAGGTCCTTGGTCAAAATTACCTGAAATCATGGCAAAATCTCTTGAGTATATAGAGGCACATTATGGAAAA
>JAHDHJ010000042.1 GCA_020631375.1 Saprospiraceae bacterium
GTAAAATGCTTTGGTATGCCTATCTAATCGGAATAGGGATTTTCGCCATGACATTCTGTATTCAGTTCATAGTGATTTTATTGAGCCGACATAACTTGGATTTTATCCAAGACGGTAAATTCAAAATTTATGAAATGAAAAAAGATACGCCTCCGTTTTCATTTTTAAATTGGATTTTCATCAATCCTACCTTATATGAATATGAAGCCTACGAACAAATTTTAGAACATGAAAAAATACATGTTTCCCAAGCACATTTTATAGATAAGATTTTAGTTGAGTTCATTGTGATAATGAATTGGTTTAATCCATTCGCATGGTGGTATAGAAAAACCGTTTCTAATAATATAGAATTCCTTACGGATGAGGAAATGATGAATAAAGGAACGGAAAAAGAATCCTACCAAATGAACCTCCTTAAAATTTCCGTGCCACAACATGCGCTGACTTTGACAACGAATTATAATGAATCTTTTTTAAAGGAAAGAATCAGTATGATGAATTCAAAAAAATCATCTGCCAAATCCAGTTGGAAATATTTAATGATCCTACCATTGATCTCATTTTCTATTGCCAGCTTGAATGCCGTTCAAATAAATGATGTTGCTGAAGAAATAATAGCAGAAACAGAATTGGAAAACAATTCTTCCGAAAAAAAATCAGAAGATAAAATAGCGTCTTTGGGAAATCAAAAAGACAAGGAAGAAGTAAAAAGTATATTAGAAGAAAGAAATGATACCATTCCGAATTCATTCATTAACCAATCACCTCCCTCTCGCCAAGAAAGAGAGTTAAATGAACAAAACAATTTATCCGCAGAACAAAATAATGAAAACCATAACAATGAAGGACATTCCGATGTTTTTGGAAATGAGGAGAATTATTCAGGTTCAGATGATATGGCTGAAATAGAGGGGTCAATTGGAAAAGAATTTAAAGAAAAATCCAAAGGATATGATGATGGAAATGGAGCTTCGATTTCAAAAACTAAAAGCAAGAGCAATAATTCATGTAGCCCATCCCAAAAGAATTCTTGCACTACTAACACGATTAAAGACTCAAGAAAATCCAAGGATGTTTTCGTCTCAGAGCCGGGAACTTGGGAAGCAGAAATTGATGGAGACGAAGTATGTTTTTATATGAATAATTCAGGCAATAGGAGAGACGTGAATTGGCAAGTATCAGATTGTTTTTCTAAAAAATCATTAGGCAAATTACCTTATGGGAATAAAGGAACATTCGAAGCGGTAAGAGATCCGGGTAAGCTCGTTTTTAATGGTGTTTTTTCAGGGAATACAGGAAAGGGTTCATTCAAATTTGTAGAAGATAATAAATTCGTTTCTTTTTTGAAAAAGGAAAAAATAGGTTCCATAACTACGAATGAATTATTTTTAATGTACCTGAATAAAACGGAAAGACAATTTATTTTAGGATTGAAATCACTGGGCTACCAACCCAATGTTGAAGAAATATTAGAATTGGGAATACATGATGTAAGCTTGGATTATATCAGGCGATTATCTGCTTTAGGATTTAAGGATTTGGGAATAAATAAATTAGTGGAATTTGCTATCCATGGTGTTAGTACGAATTATGTAGAGTCACTGGTAGATGTAGGCTATGACAATTTACCAGCAAGCAAGGTAGTGGAATTTGCGATACACGGGGTGAGTGCGAAATATTTAAGGAATTTAAAAAATGTGGGCTATGACGCTGATGAATTACCAGCTAATAAAGTAGTGGAATTTGCAATACACGGAATCAGTACGGAATGTATAGCAAGCCTAAGGGATTTTGGCTTTGGTCCTGATGATTTGAGTCCTAACAAAATCGTAGAAATGGCGATACACGGAGTAAATAAAACTTATGTGAATAATTTATCTAAGATAGGTTTTAATCCCCAGAACCTGAGTCCTAATAAATTAGTGGAATTTGCAGTACACGGAATCCAGACCAGTTATATAAAATCAATAATGGATGAGGGTTATGATTTATCTGCCTCTGAAGTCGTAGAAGCAAAAATACATGGATTGAATGCGAATTATATTAGTAAATTAAAATCAATGGATGTGGGAGGACTTACATTCAGGAAATTAATCGAAGCACAAATACATGGAGTATCAACTAGTTTTATCCAAAAAGCAAGAAAGAAAGGAATAAGTCCGAAGAATTTATCAGAATATATAAAAGTGAAAATACACGGTATTCATTAGAATATAAGAATCACAAGGGATCTTAGAATCCCTTGTGATTTCTCCAAATTATTTTATCAATAATTTAATTATATTAATTAGTATTAATTGTTCAATTGTTTTGAACAATACAGGAAATTCCATTTTTGTACTGAAAAGTACTATTAACCGATCAATAACATTGACTTAACCGAGTATCATTTTTATTACAATTATTTTTGTAATGAGAACAGGTAGTCCTATGCTTGAATTTTAATATCTAAGAAAGTAAGGGACTAGGCAATTAATAAACTAGCAGAATTGACGTAGGGAATTTATTGTCTATTCACTAATTCTACTTTGGGACTTAAATAAATGAGTTTGAAGAACATAGTTTCCTTAATAAATTTGTCCCTTTGGAGGGACCGACCGTAGGTCGAGGGAGGAAATTCCACTAAACTATTCTAAAGTGCCAAAGTAGAACTAAATACCAAAATTTAATTTTTAATCCAATTATTATTCTCAATTCACTAGAGAATAAGGGACATCCTTTTATCAAAAAATAAACTATCCTTAAAATGAAAAAGACCTATTTAATTATTGCTATTCTTATTTTTTGCACATTAAGAATATTCGCACAGGAAGAAAAGGAAGAAAGTAAGACTGTCGAGAAAAGAAAATATTTTACCAAAGAATTAAATGGACAAAAAGCACCTGAAATAGATGGTGTTTTGGATGAAGAAGCTTGGGATATTGTAGAGTGGAGCGGAGATTTTATCCAACGTATTCCAGAGGAAGGAATCGCTCCAAGCCAAGAAACCAAATTCAAATTGATTTATGATGAAAAATACATTTATGTAGGGGTTAGGTGTTTTGATACCGAACCCGATAAAATTGTAAAAAGATTATCCAGAAGGGATGGTTTTGAAGGAGATTGGATTAATTTCAGTTTTGACAGTTATCATGATTTGAGTTCTTGTTTTTCATTTAATGTTACGGCCGCAGGTGTGAAAGGGGATGAATTTCTTTCAGGAGATGGAAACCAATCCGATTCGAATTGGAATCCGATTTGGTTTACCAAAACGACGATAGATGATAAGGGTTGGATTGCGGAAGCAAAAATTCCTTTGAGCCAATTGCGTTTCAGCAATGAAGAAATCCAAGTGTGGGGTTTCCAAATGCAAAGGAAATTTTTCAGGAATGAAGAACGCTCCACTTGGCAAAATATTCCAAGGGATATTGGAGGTTGGATTAGTAATTATGGGGAATTACACGGACTGAAAAATATAAAGCCCAAAAGGCAAATCGAACTCCAGCCTTATGTAGTAGGTTCGGTAGATACCTATGAAAAAGAAGAGGGAAATCCCTATAAGGATGGTACGGATATAATGGGAACGGTAGGTATGGATGGAAAAATAGGCATCACAAATGACATCACCTTGGATTTTACCATCAATCCGGATTTCGGTCAGGTAGAAGCGGACCCAGCGGCTATTTCTTTGGATGCTTTCCAAATATTTTTTAGCGAACAGCGTCCATTTTTTATTGAGAATAAAAACATTTTCGATTACCCATTATCCAGATCCCAAGCAGGGAATACATTTTGGAGTGATAATCTTTTTTATTCCCGACGTATAGGAAAAAGACCGTCTGCTTATCCGAATTTGGGAGCGAATGAATTTTCAAAACAACCGGAAAATACAACGATTTTAGGAGCCGCCAAATTTTCCGGTAAAACCAAAAAAGGTTGGTCTTTGGGACTTTTGGAAACAGTGACCGCCAAGGAATTTGCTAAAATAGATAATGAGGGAACGGAAAGGAAAGAGATTATAGAACCACTCACAAATTATCTTGTCGGGCGGGTCAGCAAAGATTTTAATAATCGCAATAGCAATATCGGTGGAATCCTTACCATGACCAATAGAAAATTGGAGGGCAATCTGGATTTTCTCCACAAATCCGCTACTACTGGAGGTTTGGATTTTATACACAGATGGAATGATCGGGCTTGGTATCTGGCAGGGAATACAGTGGTCAGCCATGTAAGGGGAAGCAAAGATGCGATACTGAATACCCAACAATCCATCGGGCATCTTTTCCAAAGAGTGGATGCAGATTATCTGGAAGTGGATACTTCCAAGACCTCATTGACGGGAACGGGAGGACATCTTAAAATCGGAAAGGTAGGGAATGGAAACCTATATTTTGAGACTGGAATTACCTGGCGTACACCGGGTTTGGAACTCAATGATTTGGGTTTTCAAAGAAAGGGTGATGACATTCGCCATTTTACTTGGACGGGTTATCAATGGAGAGAACCATTTTCCATTTTCAGAAGGATGCAAGTGAATTATAATCATTGGTTGGTCTTTGATTTCGGTGGAAACTTGAATAGTGCTGCTTGGAATATTAATATGAATACGAATTTCAAAAATAATTGGAGTGCGGGTACGGGAATGAATATTGTCCCTTATGAATTTTCAAATTCCGCACTCAGGGGAGGACCTCGCTATAGATTTGCTCCTAAGGCTAACGGATGGCTTTGGGTGAATTCCGATAGTCGTAAGAAATTCAGATATGGTTTTGATACAAGTTTTGAAAAAGCTGCGGAAAATTCGGTTGAATCAATATATGCCAATGCCTATATTCGTTATCAGCCTATTAACGCTATGAATATATCACTTAGTGGAAATTATCATAATTATTCTGATAAGACACAATATGTAAATGAAAGTAATTATGACGGTAATCCAAAATACCTTGTAGGAACAATTAAGCAAAAAACAGTAAGCATGTCCATTAGAATTAATTATACCATCAATCCTAATTTATCCATTCAATATTATGGGCAACCATTTATTTCCAGAGGTACTTATTCCGATTTCAGATATATTGCGGATCCTATTGCTAGGCAATTAAATGATAGGAGTACTTTATTCGATGCGGAACAAATTGCTTGGGATGAATCAGCATCTTCTTATCGGGTAGATGAAAACAAAGATGGCAATACAGATTATTCTTTTGGCAATCCTGATTTTTCATTCGTACAATTCCGTTCCAACTTAGTCTTGCGTTGGGAATATATTCCTGGTTCGGAATTGTTCTTGGTTTGGTCTCAGGGCGGTTCTGGATTAGCAGACCCGAAAGATAAATTATTAACTGGTTTCGACAATCAGATTTTGGATAGGAAATTGCAAAATATTTTCTTAATTAAATTCACTTATCGTTTTATTAGGCAATAAGAATAAAATAAAAGGCAGAGGAAATAAAAAGCTGAATTCATACCGTCAATATGTAAATCTGATTTTTATCCTCTGTCTTTAAATTAAAAAGAGCCAAACTGGATTGCCAGTTTGGCTCTTTTTCTATGTTAATTTATTTTGCTTTCCTTTTTTATGTGTTCTAAATGTTTATCGGTTTCATGTTTTAAAATACTTTCTATTTCCTCTTTGTCTAAATATTCGTCATAAAATTTTTCAATTAAAACATCTCTTTTATTATTGGCAATGTAGTATTTAAAGTCCTCAAAATGAACATTTATCATCGTAGTATAGTCGAAAGGATCAACATTAGAATTATTGAATTTTTCATGTAGGGATTCTAATCCGATTTTATAGGGTAGTTCTTCGTTTAAATTAAGGATAGTATTTTGAGAGAGATAAAAATCTATAATATTGAAACCAGAACGATCTATCCAAACTGTGATTGAATGACTTAAATAAAAATTATTAAATTTCTTATTCTTTTTTTCAAAGGCATGTAGTAAAGGCATCAAACTGTTTTCTATAATCTTTTTTACATTTTCTTTATTTTTAATATGTTCTACTTTCTCTCCTTTAGAGAGAAGTTTTTGTTCCAGTAATGATATTTCCTTATCTAAATCATCGGGATCGTCGATGTTTTTTCCTTCAGCACCTTTTATCATTAATTCTAAGGAGCGGTTTAAATTACTTGCGATATATTCTATGAAAGATTCTAATAATCCAGCATCGGCTTGTCTTAAAGCAGAAAAATAATTTTGCTTATCTTCTGTTTTTATAATAACAGGTGGGTAGCCAAAACGCATTAAAATAAAATTCATTAATATCCTTGCAGTTCTGCCATTTCCATCATCAAAAGGATGGATTCTAATATATCTATAATGAAATTCAGAAGCTAATAAAATAGGATTTATATTTTCTCCGCTTGATTTCGCTCTGTACCATTCGATTAAATCGTGCATTTTTGCAGGAGTCTCTTCTGGTGTGGCAAATCTGAAAATTTCACCAGTTTGTGTTTTGACATGATTTGGAGTTGTTTTATAAACCCCGACATTTATCTTTTTTTTAGTGGGATGTCCGTCAGGACTTATGGCATTAACTTCGTAGGATTCTTTTAATATCAGAATATGTAATTCCCTAATGAATTTTTCAGTTATGGATTTCTTTTCTTTTACTATATCCATCACCCATTTAATAGCCTCATCATGCCCCGTTATTTCAAAGTGGTCTTTTAATGGTTTGCCCTGAGCTGTAATTCCGAATAAAATAAGTGCTTTTGTTTCCCCATAACTCAATGAATTTCCCTCAATATTATTTGAGTGGTAATTCCAGTCCAATCTAAATTTTTGCATTATTCTCAATTCATCATCTTTTTTTAAAGGGCGAAATGAATCAAGTTTATTTTTCAATTGTATTGATTGTTCTAAATGGCTCATCGTTATATCATTTCAATATAGTATCATTAAATCATTAAGCCATTAAAACCAACCCGACTTTTTCTTCCTACGGCTAGAGCTAATTCCCAAGACACCTAAAAGCCCTCGGGTCAGTTCCCTAGCCACAGTCCTACCGATTTGTCTTCCGGCAGTGCTGTCCACTATTTTTTCCAAGCCCGATTTTTCCCTACGTCTGCGAGAGCTGGATTTACTTGCTTTTTCCTGTTCTTTTTTTAGTTTTGCCTGATGTTCTTCATCTTGTGCAGCCTTTATTTTTTTGCCTAATATTTCATAAGCACTTTCCCGATCCACTTCTTCATTATATTTATCAATAATAGTAGATTGTTTAAGAATATCATTGATTTCCCCTTTTGTCAATACATCCATACGGGATTGCGGCGCACGCAATAAAGTATGCACAAGTGGGGTAGGGATTCCTTTTTCATTCAATACTGTAACCAATGCCTCACCGATGCCTAATTCCGTCAATAAAGTCTCTGTATCATAATAGTCCGAATCAGGATAATTCTGTGCAGCCAATTTAATGGCCTTTCTATCTTTTGCTGTGAAGGCACGCAGGGCATGTTGTATTTTAAGACCCAGCTGACCCAATACATCATCCGGAATATCCTTAGGGTTTTGAGTGACAAAGAAAATGCCGACACCCTTGGAACGGATGAGTTTGACCATTGCTTCGATTTGGTTCAGCAGAGCATCACTTGCCTCTTCAAAAACTAAGTGGGCCTCATCTATGAAAATCACCAATTTTGGTTGTTCCAAATCTCCCTCCTCTTCGAAAGTAGAATAAATTTCCGCTAATAATTGAAGCATGAAAGTAGAGAATAATTTGGGCTTATCCTGAATATCCGTCAAGCGGATAATATTCACCATTCCCTTTCCATTCTCATCCAATCGCAATAAATCATCCGTATCAAATGAAGTTTCGCCAAAGAAAACATCAGCGCCTTGTTGCTCGATTTCCACGATTTTACGCATGATGGTTCCTACGGAAGAAGTGGACATTCTACCGTATTCCTCTTGGATTTCTGCTTTCCCTTCTCCAATCATGAATTGCAGGGTTTTCTTGAAATCCTTTAAATCCAAGAGAGGGATTTTCTTATCGTCGCAATATTTGAATACCACTGCAACGATACCGGATTGAGTATCTGTCAGATCCAATATTTTGGAAAATAAAACAGGACCGAACTCAGAAACGGTTGCACGTAATCTTGCCCCTTTTTCATCAGAAAGGCTTAGGAATTCTACCGGACTCACATCAGGAGTAAACGGAATACCTATTTTCAAATGGCGTTCGTCAATTTTGATATGTCCCGGACTTTCCGCAGCAATTCCGCTCAAATCCCCTTTGATGTCCATGAGAAGTACAGGGACGCTATTGGCGGATAATTGCTCTGCAATAATCTGCAAAGTTTTGGTCTTTCCGGAACCCGTAGCACCTGCGATAAGACCATGCCGGTTCAGTGTTTTCAAAGGAACCCTAACCAAAGTGTCCACTTGGCATTCCCCATCTACCATGGCACCTCCCATAACTATGGATGAACCTTTGAACGTATAACCCGAATTGATATCCTCTATGAATTTCTCCTTGCTCATTATAATTATTTTATTCTTAGGACGGAATTTTCAAGGCGAAGATACAAAATTTATAAGCTATTGGAAAACTATTGATTTTGGCTTGTCAGACGATGACTCTCAAAGACTTTATAATATTCTGACCAAATTATTAGAGTATGTTGGGATTTTGATATTTTAAATGATTTTTTGAAATCCCAACATATTCTTATTTCACAATTCCATTCAATTGTTGCCTAACAAAATCTTCTGGAAAATCCTCTACGCCCTCGAAGCCTAATTCGATATCCCGACCATTATAAGGAATATGATTCGTTCCGAAGATATAATCCCAAATACTTAAAGTCAAACCGAAATTAATACCATAACGACCATCAGGTAATTCTTTTACATGATGCCAAATATGCATTTCCGGATTATTGAAAATGTATTTTAAAGGACCAAGGGGAATGGTGAAATTCGCATGGTTGAAATGCCCCCAAGCCAATTCAAAAACATAAAGGAAAAACAAATCCTGTAAACCAAAACCAATCATGGTTAATGGAATATATTTAAGGGATTTATAAACAATATTTTCCATCCAATGATATCTGAGGTGGGCTGCGAATCCCATTTGTTCGACCGAATGATGGACTTTATGGAATTCCCAAAGCCAAGGGACACGATGCAATAAACGGTGTATCCAATAACTGATAAAATCACTGACAATGAACATAATGAGAATATATTGCCAGCCTGAAAGTTGATGCAATTCCAACATTAATAAATTTTGGATACCGAATGCCCATTGTAAAAAATCATTGAACAATTGGGCGAATACATCCGAAGCTGCCTTGTATCCAATTACGGAAAATAACATGATATTAAAAACCATATAAAAAGCATCCAACCAAAAATCCTTTCTGATCATGGCTTGGTTCTTTCTCCAAGGTTTCAGGTTTTCCAATAAGAAAAATAATAAGGAAACAGCTATGAACCAGTAATAATAATTGTTCAAGGCAGGACGGGTTAATTCTTGTATGAACCAAGACCACATTCCGATAAATGAATCCCCAAATTGCTGTAAATATTTCATATGACCAGTTGTGAGTGAACCGTTTTAAGCTGCTCTAAGAACAATTTCCTAACATACTCTTAGAGAGCATGTTTAAAATTGACCCTACTTCATTTTAACAAATATCGCGATATAATTTTAGAGGAAGAGTAACATATGTTACATTCTGAAAATAAACTACAAGAGCGATAAATAAGATAAGGGTGTTTAGCCAAATCGTTCATTCAAAACCACTTCCATTTCCCTTTGCAAAACCAAAGCGGCTTCCCTTGCTTTTTCAGCAAAATCTTCAGCATCTCCGGCATAGAGAATTCCCCTAGAAGAATTAACCAATAAACCCACATGATCATTCATGCCTAATTCGGAAAGTTTTTTCAAATCGCCTCCTTGTTTCCCCACTCCGGGTACAAGTAAGAAATTATCAGGAGCGATTTCCCTTATCTTTTTAAAATCTTCCGCATGGGTAGCACCTACTACGAACATCATTTCCTCAGGACTTGCCCATTCAGCGGATGAACGCATGACTTTTTCGAATAAGGGTTCGTTGTTTTCTTGTAAAGTCCGTTGGAAATTATGGCTGCCCGGATTGGAAGTCAGGGCGAGAAGTATGACCCATTTTCCTTGGAAACCAAGAAAGGGGCGGACAGAATCCTCTCCCATATAAGGAGCAATGGTAAGGGCATCAAAACTCATTTTATCAAAAAATGCACGGGCATACATTTCGGAAGTATTGCCAATATCACCCCGTTTTGCATCGGCAATTGTAAAATGTTCTTTAGGAATATGTTCCAAGGTTTCTGCCAATATCTGCCAACCTTGGGGGCCCATACTTTCATAAAAAGCAACATTGGGTTTATAGGCTACGCAAAGGTCTTGGGTTGCCTCAATAATTTGCTTATTGAATTCCAGTACCGGATTTTCATATTGTAATAAATGTTTGGGGATGCGATTGATATCCGTATCAAGACCTACGCAGAGATAGGATTTCTTTTTGAGAATTTGCCCAAAGAGTTTTTTTCTTGTCATGAAACAAAAAAGGAATTGAAATTAAAAGATGTTTTATACCCCGACACCATTCAAAGCTACAACACCTTTCACTTCGGGAACTTTGGCTTTAAGTGTTTCTTCGATACCCGTACGCATGGTCATGGCAGACATGGAACAAGCAGAACAGTTGCCCATCCATTTGATTTGGACGATCATTTCTTCAGTGAGATCTACAACTTCCACATTGCCGCCATCTATTTTGAGGTGTGGTCGGATAGAATCAAGGGCTGTTTCTATTCTTTGGATAAAATCGTTTTTTTGCTCTAATTCCATAAGCCTATTAACTTAGTTGTATAAGGAATGGTGAATTAATAAATTGCGTTTTAAGGGGCGGTGATTTTTATTTCAGCCAAGGCGAAAACCGTAGGCAATGCAGGGCATTGTCGAGGATTTTCAACGACGGATGGAATGAAAATAACAAGCCTAAGAATGTAAGTTTATTATTTCACCATTCCTTAATACTACAAATTTAGGTAATATTCGGTTCAATTTAGGAATAATCCTAACTTATCTGATTACAATGAGCTATATTCATTCTAGTAGGATAGTAAAAGTCTATTGTGTTTTTGAAAAATTATGAATCATAATCTATTCTGTTTCGTTTATGAATATCAAACCAAATAAGAAGTAATGAAACATTTTATCATATTATTTATCATATCGATGGTCACTATTTTAAGGTGAATGCCAAGTAGCTATTGGTTTTGAAATAGAAATGGGGGCTTACCAAATGATCAGAAAGCCCAGTGGGATTTTATTGGGGAACCAAGGTAGGGCATCCGGGCAGATTCTAAGTTTTCCTGCTCCCGTCTCCAAAAGTGATAGTAATCTTATGATATTTCGGAACACACAGGCAAAAAGGGATGTTGGCTTTTTTCAAGCATTTCAGTCAATGAATTGGACAAAACTCTGAGACAGAAGCATCAGATTCATGTAATCAAACTCGACAACCTTAAAATACTGTATCCGCCTTTTCATTGAACTGGTTTTTATCGGTTTATCTATCTTGTTCGCAATTTCTGAAAAAATAACCGAAGGGTTTTTTATCATGCTTTCTATAAAGGTGAGATAAAAATTCCTGACGTTGTTTATTCACAACTCCTTTTAGTTTACGAATCATTTTGTATATTTTTACTTTCGGATTCAAGTCCATTGGTTAGCAGATTTGAGTTTTGTAGTAATTACAAAAAATGGCTTTCCTTTTTGTTTTTCATAATTTTTTTAAATCCATCGGGTAGAGTAATTTATCCAACTATTGTAGAAAAGAAAACGATTGGAACTTACAAACGAATTACAAATGAAAAATATATTACCAATAATTTTCGGCATATTATTTCTATTACCGATTTCCTTATTTGCCCAAAATGAATTCTTGCATCAAGGGAATGCAGAGTATGTCATGAGGGATTTTGACCAAGCGGTAGTTTCTTATGCCGAATACCTTAAGAGTAAACCTAAAGATAAGGAAACACTATTGAGGATGGCGACTTCCTATGAGCATCTGAATGATTTGGAAAATGCTGCTGTTTGGTATGAAAAGGCATTATCATATAGTGTGACTACAGAAAATATATTGAAATATGGAAAATTGCTCATGCGCTTGGGACAATATGAAAATGCTAAAAAACAATTTTTAGGCTATTCCACAGTAGATAAGACCGTAGGTTCTAATTATGCCAAAATGTGTGATAATGCTTTCGCCAAAAAAGAAATGATGCCCTTGTTCCGTGTTTCAAAATTACCGATTAGCAGTGATTCACCCGATTTTTCCCCCACGATATTCAATAATTCCCTCGTATATGTTTCTGGAAGAACGGATATTCCAAGAGCTGATGCCGCAAATAATAACGCAGGAAAAAATCCAACGAATAATTATATTTTTAAAAGTGAATTCGTAAATGGAGCTGTAGTATTGGAATCCGATTATGTACGGTCTTGGTTTAGGGATAATAATGGGGAAAACGAAGGACCGATATCCTATTCACCGGATGGGAAATGGGTGGCATTCGTAAAAAATAAATATAAGAAAGGAAATTCCATTACAACCGAACAAGGCAATAAAACCAACATTTATATTGCAGAACTCACTCAGAATGGAGATTGGGAAACGGAGGTTGCTTTTCCTTTTTCCGGTGATTATTCCAATCATTATCCATCGCTTTCCGCTGATGGTTCCACACTTTTCTTTTCTTCAGATAAGCCCGGAGGACAAGGTGGATTTGATCTGTATCAGTCAACAAAAAAAAATGGAGTTTGGACAGAACCTAGGAATTTAGGAAATAAAATAAATACGCCCGGAAATGAAATCTCTCCTTATATAGATGAATCCGAATTATATTTTTCTTCTGATTACCATATGGGCTTTGGTGGTTATGATGTATTCAAGGCAGTGATAGAGGATCGGACATGGGTTCTTTCCAATCTAGGAACAGGAGTGAATACCCCATCAAATGATTTCGGATATATTTATAGCAAACGAGATCTTAGGGGATTTATGGTTTCAGATAGGGATGGGGATGAGGATATTTTTGTGGTTTCTAAAACGGCGAGTGATTTGAATATTCTGATTTCCGATGGGGCAGATAAAAAACCTATTCCAAGTGCGGTATTGGATTTTTCAAAATGTGGGCAAGGTTTCTACAGGGCGAATGCCGACGGTCGATTCGGAATAAAGGCTTCCGAGGGATTGGAATGCAAAGTGATTATTATGAGGGATGGATATGAGAATTATGAATTGGAATTGGACAAAAAGAGCATTGCCCTAGGAATAGTGGAAGTCCAAATGTTTAGGAAAGGTGAAAAATATGATGGAAATGTAGTAGATGGAAATACGGATGAAGCTGTAGCCAATGCCACTGTCAGGGTTTTTAATCAGACAGACGGAACGAAAATGGAAACTCGGACGAATGCAGATGGAATTTATTATTTGGGGCTGAAACCCAATTCAAGATACATGATAACATTTTCCAAAAAGGGGTATGTGGATGTAACTGTAAAACCGGAAACAAAGGATGGTTCGGATAAAAGTATTTTGGGAACACTGAATTTATTCCCTACTTCTGCTTCGGGAATGCCTTCTGTCCCTTCGCCTTCGCCTCCCACTGTTCCAACAGTTGTAACAACACCAACTGTGCCTACAACGCCAAGTTCACCAACTATACCAACGGTAGTGAATACACCGCAGCCGCCATCAGTTCCTAGTCCGACTTCAATTAATTCAGGTTTTGCCATACAATTAATAACACTTTCTTCCGGCAATAAAAAGAGACCTGATGGATTGGAAAAAATACAAGGAATGGTCACGAAAATTTATACGAAGTCCGATGAAAAATGGAGACGGTATAGAGTCGGGGTCTATGGAACAAGAGAAGAAGCAAAACAAGTAAGGGCATATGTTCGTGCTATGGGATTCTCTTCTGCTTATATCGTAGAAGAAGATGCTACAGGCTTGATTCAGGATGTTGTTTTTAATTAAGAATATATGGTCCATAGTTTTATAGGACCATAGGGATATTTGTGTAGGACATAATTATCTAATCCACTAGACTATAGCCCCCATCATTCCCAGCGAATAATACCCCAAACCCAACGAATAATAATATCGAAAAAATAAAGGGAATAAAAAAGGTAGTTTTGATGGAGTTAAATTATTTAATAACATCAAAATTTTATCATCATGAATGGAAAAATTATTCTTTTTTTATTGGCGTGCGGAATGCTGTTGCTCCAATTTTCCTGCACCAACCAACAAAAGCCAAGAGCAAATGAAATCAATCGGAATTATCTCCAGAATGTCCGACTGGGGGATGGGATTCCACTTTCATTGGATGTGACGCTACGATGGAAAGTAGAAGATCCCAATCTTTTTTTTAGTGAATTTTCTTCTACGGACACTTTTAATTCTTTGGTATTGATTCCACGTTCATTGGAATTGGCAAAACAGGAATCCAATCGTTTCGAAAGTGTGGATTCTGTATTTTCTGTGGAAAGGGAAAGCTATATCGAAAGTATAAAATCCGTTTTGAAAAATGGTTTGGCATCCGATGGAATGTCTATCAGGGAAGTTATTATTTCTGATATTATTTTCCCCCAACAATATATTGGAGCAAAGGAAGAAGTCGGTTTGAAAGAGCAGGAATTGGAAAGAATCCGTCAGCAAAAAATTGTCAATATCGAAAAAGCCAAAGCATTAAAAGAACAGGCAAGTGCCGATGGGCAAGTAGAAATAGCAAGGGCGGAAGCAGAAGGGAAAGTACAGGAAATAAAATCCAAAACAGAAAAAATAAGGCGTAAGAATGAAATCGCCATTGCCGAAACCGAAGCACAGGTCGCAAGATTCAAAGCCAAAACCGAAGCAGATAGGAATCGGGAATTGGCGGATGCCGAAGTGGAAAAAGTAAGGGATTTGAAAAATGTGGAAGTCCAGAAAAAAAGGGAAATAGAACAAATCGCTGTTGATAAGGTAGCGAAATTGGACAAGGTAGATTTCGAGCGACAATTACAATTAGCTCGGCTTTGTGCAGAAAATCCTACCTATGCTTCTTTTTTGGTGAACAAGGAATTAGCATCCAAAGTGGAAATAGCGGTGTTGCCAACAGGCACAGGACAAAATGTTTTTGAAAATATTATCAATCACAGAATGCCGAAATAATTTTTAATTAAAAAATTATTATGAACATATTAGGGAACTGATGGATTTGTATTTTAGAATGCAAATCCATTTTTTTACCAAATATTTACTTCAGGAGAAATGGAAATTCCGAATTTGTTTTTCACCAAACCTTGAACCCTTTCCGAAAAGGATTTTATTTCTTCTCCCGTAGCATTTCCATAATTCACAAGAACTAATGGCTGGTTTTTATAACAACCCGTATTTCCGTAGCGGACACCTTTGAGCTGGCATTGGTCGATTAGCCAAGCCGCAGGAATTTTAATCATATTATTGGGCATGGGATAAGATGGAATATTAGGGAATTTGTTTTTAATTTTTTTAAATTCTTCTTCCTTGATTTCAGGGTTTTTAAAAAACGAACCTGAATTTCCAATGGCAGCAGGATTAGGTAATTTACTTTCCCTTATTTCAATAATCGTATCACTAATGTTTTTTATGCTAGGATTTTTGATTCCTTTTTCTTCCAAATTATCTTTAATTGCACCATAAGAAATATTTATTTTATGTGGTGGTTTTGATAATCTAAAAAATACCCTTGAAATAAATATTTTTCCTTTCAATTCATTCTTGAAAATACTATTGCGATAAGCAAAATTACATTCCTTATGATTGAAAGATATTTCTTTTCCATTTTCGAAATGAATAAAATTCAATCCCTCAAAAACATCTTTTAATTCCACGCCAT
Organism: Saprospiraceae bacterium; assembly: GCA_020631375.1. Classification (GTDB taxonomy): domain Bacteria; phylum Bacteroidota; class Bacteroidia; order Chitinophagales; family Saprospiraceae; genus JAHDCE01. The sequence goes on from JAHDHJ010000042.1 coordinate 15,919, forward strand.
AAGCTCCGATATTCTGAATGGGTGCTGCACCCACAGTTCCCGGAATCAATGAAAGATTTTCTATTCCGCCATAATTCCTAGCCACCGCCCACATCACGAACTCATGCCAATTCTCACCACCTCCCACACGAACCAAAACCTCATCTTCATTTTCCAAGACGATATCAATTCCCTTGATTTCATTTTTTAGTAATGTGCCTTTTATGTTTTGTGTCAATAATAAATTACTTCCGCCGCCGAGTATTTTAAAATTATGGGAATTGCCTTTTTTTAATAAATCAGTCAATTCATTTTCATGATTAATAATAATGAAATGTTCAGCATTTACATCAATGCCAAAAGTATTCAATTCTTTTAATGATTTATGTTTTAAAATTTTCATGAAATTAAATTATATGCAACTTGAATTACTTGTTTGCTTTTTCCAAATTCAATTTACGCTCCCTCATAAATAAAAAGAAAGGACAGACAAATGCAAAGGCAATTAAATACATAGAAAGAAAATAAAACCATAGGTTTTTCATTTTCAATCGCCATCCCTCTACCATCATCCAAATCAAAAAAGGAGAAGCACCGATAAATAAATCAGCCGTAATCGAAGAAGCCAAAGGATTAACCAATCCTCCTTGAATGAATCTCAAAGGAGTCAGGCTTTCTTCGGAATTCATGATGAATTGCAAATTAAAATACCAAGGAACAACAAGTCCTAGTATTGCGAAGAATAGATAAACCCACATTAGTGCCGTCCAGTTTTTCATAGGATTTATTTTAGTATTGGGGATTTTGTTAAAATCGTCAGACGAGTTTTTGAATAAAATATTTTACTTGAATGGCGAACAAATAAATATCCAATCTTGACTTGTTTTTTTGCAATTATTTATACTGCATTCCTAATAATGGAAATATAATTCTAAGAAAATCACAAAAACAAAACCTTTATACCTGAACACCTTTGAACTTGAACACCCGAACACGTTCGCACGTTTTATCATTCCTTATTCGCCAACTGTCCACAAGCAGCATCAATATCCTTACCTCTGGATTTCCTAACCGTAACAGCCACCCTGTTTTCCCTTAAATATTGAGCAAAAGCATCTATTCGGTGAGCCTCCGATTTTTTAAAATCAGCACCATCTATGGGATTATATTCTATGATATTGACACGAGCCGGAATTCTACGACATAATTTCGCCAGATTCTTCGCATCCTCAATTCCATCATTGAAACCTTGGAAAGCGATATATTCGAAAGTAATCCTATTGCCCGTTTTTTGATAAAAATAATCCAAGGATTCCGCAAGGGCTTCCAAATTATTCTGTTCATTTATCGGCATGATTTCATTCCGTTTCGTATCATCCGCCGCATGTAGCGAAAGGGCAAGGTTGACCTTGGAATTATCATCCGCCAACTTTTTAATCATTTTTGCAATCCCCGCCGTACTAACGGTAATCCGCCGGGGAGACATGCCCAAACCTTGCGGAGAAGTCAGATGATTTATGCTTTCCATCATGGGTTTATAAGCCAGAAGCGGTTCGCCCATTCCCATATAAACGATATTCGTCAATGGCTTTCCGAAAGTATCCAATGATTGTTGGTTCACTTTGACTACCTGGTCATAAATTTCGGAAGCATCCAGATTCCTCAATCTTTTCATTTGTCCGGTAGCACAGAATTTACAAGTCAGGCTGCAACCTACTTGAGAAGAGACACAAGCCGTAAAACGACTATCCTTGGGGACGGGTATCAGAACGGATTCGATGAGATGCCCGTCATGTAATTTGAAACGGGATTTTATAGTGCCATCCACGCTCCGTTGGATTTTGTCCTCTTGGATTCCATTGATAATAAAATTGGATTCCAATTGTTCCCGAAGAGCTTTGGAAAGGTTGGTCATTTCAACAAAAGACAAGGCACTGTGTTGCCAAAGCCATTCATAAACCTGCTTGGCTCTGAACGAAGCTTCACCCAACTCTTTGAAGAAACCCTTGAGTTCATCCAAAGACAATTTCCTTATATCTATTTTTGCCTCCAAACTTTATTTTAGTATTTAGTACCTAGTATTTAGACACTAGACTTTTTCCAACTCATAATATCTGGAATTTAAAGTCTAGTTTTTATTTCTTGCATATAAAATGCCCAATCCGAACATTCCAATGGTAAAGAAACCAATAGAAATTAATTCCGCTTGAGTCAGACCCCACATGAAAATATCATTTACCCTTACCTTTTCAATGAACCATCTTTCCACACCGTTCAAGACCATGTATAGGAAAAATATCATTCCGGGAATGGCTACTTTTTTTCGGATACTCCAAAGGAACCCGAAAATCCCTGAGAACATAAAGAATTCGTAGATGGAAGTCGGATATACTTTGTATCCCAATTTCCATTGGTATTTACAACCATCACAATCCACTGGAATCGGAACAGGAGGCGTTTCGCCTAATTTTACACCGGTTCTTCCCTCATTCACGTTTCTAGGGTAATCCCAAGACCATAACCAATCCGGTAAGAACCACCAGTCAGGTTGTGCGGCGGCTTGGATACCCCAATCGCCATCTCCTGAAAAATGACAGCCCAAACGACCGATTCCCAAGGCTAATGCCAATCCGGGAGCGGCAGTGTCCAAGAATTTCAATGGAGGTATTTTTATTGTTTTGATGTACCACATCACACAAATGAAACCGCCGATTAGTCCGCCGTATATAGCCAGTCCGCTTCCGCTCAATAATTGGTCTAGGAAATCTTGGAAAGATTTGATATTCCCCAATTCTTCCACCATTGCGAATAATTTTGCTCCCAATACGCCACTCAATGCAGCAATGACAACGATATCGCCCACTCTGTCCGAGGGTTTCAGGTCAAAAGATTCTGGTCTAGGACTGTCTAATTTTTGTCTATGTTTATCCCAATAATACAATCCTCCTAATAATAATGCTCCTAATAGACCAAAAAGGATATTTCCATCAAAGGAAAAGAGAATCCTTACCGGGTTGCTTTTGAAAGCTTCAAAACTGCCAATGACATGCATGATTTTGAATCCAATAATGAATCCGACGATACTACCCGGAAGAACGTCTTTCCAAGTAGGAGCTGCACCTACGGTATGTTGTATTTTTACAATGGCTGAATGGAAAGGACCGCCCGGTTGTTCTAATCTCTGGAATTCCTTATAGAGAATAAATCCAGAAGTGACCAGAGAAGTTGCCAATAATAAACCGAAAGTTTTGAATATTGCCAACCAATTGTCATAATCAGTGCCGATAAGGTCGTGGAATACATAAGATAAATCAGGATACATCTGCTATTAGTATTAATTCAAATTGCGTAAACCGCAATGGATTTTAGATATTAGACTTTGTTACGAATTGTTTTTTATGAAAGGTCAATTTTCCTATAATCAATGATTCGTAATAAAGTCTATTATACCAAATTAAATAATTTACTCCTAACCAATTTCCCCCTTTGGAGGGGGATTAAGGGGCAGGAGTATAAGATATGGATATTTAAAATGTTATTCTTAACTCAAGTTGCGTATAATTATTAGGCAACTTGGTTTAAGAATTAGTTTTCAAGTGCAAAAATACCCTATTAATTGTAATCAAAGGTATTAGAACAGCCTTTTAATGGTAAAAGAGGGATTTGCATATGCAAATCCCTCTTTGGGTAGATTGTTTTATATCTAAATAAATATAAAGATTTACTTTAAACCGTCATGATGTCCTTTTCTTTTCCTTCGGCAGTCTTATCTGCTTTTCCAGTAAAAGTATTAGTCAAATCTTGGGCTTTTTGCTCCAATCTTTTTCCTGCGTCTTCCGGAAAACCGTCTTTTACGGCATCCTTAATTGCCTCCATCAAATCCCGTCTTGCACTACGGATACTGACTTTACATTCTTCAGCATAAGCTTTGATTTTCTTGACCATTTCCTTTCTTCTTTCCTCAGTAAGGGGAGGAACACTAATCCGGATGATTTCTCCATCGTTTTGTGGATTCAAACCCATATTAGCTGCCATTATCGCATGCTCGATTGGATGCAGAGCGGCTTTGTCCCAAGGTTGGATAGTAATGGTTCTGGCATCGGATGTAGAGATGTTCGCCATTTGGGAAATAGGAGTCATCGTACCATAATATTCTGCCATTACGCCATTGAATATGGATGGCGATGCTTTTCCTGTCCTCACTTTGGTCAATTCCCTGGCCAATCTTTCCAATGCTTCCTGCATGCCCTCTTCAGCAGATTGCATGTATAAATCTAATTCTTCTTCCATTTTTCTCTCAATTTAAAAAATAATAATGTTGCTTTATAAAATAAGGCACATTATTCTATAATTATGACCTCTAAAGTTAACAAACGTCACGAATATAGAAATTGTTAGTATATTTTTTGCATTAGAGGCGGATTGAATTTGGAGTTTTTGCGAAGCAATTTATAAATTGACATCCAAATATTTCTTTTTAAGTTTTTTATAATCCTTTGGATTGAATTTTTTCATGACACCTACATAGTAGTTATAGGGATTATGTTGGAAGAACATGGGTTCTTTTTTATACATGTTTCCATCTTCTGCCAATTCATATTTCGATAGTTCTTTTTCGTCCAAGTTCTTCGGAGCTTTTATTTTTGGATAATCGAATACGTCCAACTCTATCCTTTCTCCGGTTGGGAAATAATTAATATCCCTTACATATTCGGGCATTTTCACATTCCCGAAACGGAGAGAAACCAATTTTTCCAATAATGTATTTGATTTAGTGATATGGGTTTTTATCGGACCGTCGAATTTTCTTAGGAATAAATCCATCCCTATTTTTTTAAAATTAAAATCTTCCTTGCCCGTTAACCAGCCGATTATTTTTTTCTTATCAATAGTCTTTCCTTTTTCCTCATAATTTACAGGCATGTAAGGGATAGGGTCTTCGGGGTTGATAATAGAAAAGGCTGTTCCTGTATCTGCATATTTTTCCTTGTATTCCTCAGCGAATTCTTGGTTGCCACACATGGGATTTCCAAAGGCGTAGGTTTTATAAGTATTCTTTTCAGAGAGGGTTTCCGTTGGGGAATTTTCTAAATAACACCGGGTCAAAGTTGCTAATGCACCTCCTTGGCTATGTCCGGAAATGACAATATCATAAACTCCCTTATCGTTCAGTGCCTGGATTTCAGGTATCATTTGTTCGCTTAGGAAAATGATTGCCAGTGCAAATCCTGCATGTACTGCTGCACCTTCCTTATCAGCGAAATGATATGGATAATCCTTGTCTTTGAGTTGTATCGTTCCTTTGGCGGGAACCATGGCAGAATAAAAATTTTCTACCCAACTCATTCCCTTGTCGGTCGATCCTCTGAATGTGATATATCCCTTATTTCCTTTTTGGAAAACTTGGAATTTATTATCCATTCCTACAACATTGGATTCGAACTGTTTTTTGTAACCTTTGGGAACAATATCCTTATCTGTACCATATAAATGTTGGAAAGTAAAAGTGGTGGCGAGTGCCATCATTTCCTTGGCTTCTTTCTTGGAATCGCTATAAGCAAATTGCCCAAAAGCAAGTTGGCTTAATAATATAAAAAATAGAGTAGTTAATATTCTCATGATAAGAATTAGGTTTTGTTTTGTTCCCAATTAACGATTGAAGATGTTAATATAGTATATGGGATGAGGAGCTGAGGGTAATAAAATTGTGTTAAGAAAAAGGCGTTCTATATAGAAAATAGAACGCCCTTTTTGTCCAGCAGGATATTATGGAATTCGAAATTATTGTACAAGAGTTCCTACATGTTCCCCTTGTATAATACGTTCTAGATTTTCTTTTTTATTGATATCGAAAACGATAATGGGAAGATTATTTTCTTGACACAATGTAAAGGCAGTCATATCCATTACATTCAATCCTAAACTGATGACCTTGGCGAATGATATTTCATCGAATTTGGTAGCAGAGGGGTCTTTTTCGGGGTCGGCTGTATAGATTCCATCTACCCTTGTTCCTTTCAGTATTACATCCGCATTGATTTCATTGGCACGCAATGCGGCGGCTGAATCTGTTGTGAAATATGGGCTTCCTGTTCCGGCAGAAAAAATGACCACTCTTCCTTTTTCCAAATGCCTGATGGCTTTTCTTCTGATATAAGGCTCTGCGATTTGCTCCATTTTGATGGCGGAAATCAGTCGGGTATAAACACCAATGGCTTCCAAAGCACTTTGTATCGCCATAGCATTGATAACTGTGGCTAACATTCCCATATAATCTCCCTGGACTCTTTCAATGCCGGAATCTTTGGCTTGGAGCCCTCGGAAAATATTTCCTCCACCAATGACCACAGCTACTTCAATTCCTGATTCTGAAATGGATTTGATTTGTTTGGCATAATGGGCAAGCATGCTGGGTTCTATGCCGAATTTTTGATCTCCCATTAGGGATTCGCCACTTAATTTCAGTAAAACTCGTTTGTACTTTTTACTCATATTTTAGTTAACTTAGCTTTTGTAATACAAATATAGGCTTAGCTATTTGTTTTGGAGAATTTGGGCAAAAAAAAAGCGAAATCAATTTGATTTCGCTTTTTAGAATAAAATAGGACTAGCCTAGTTTTACATGCTTGAATGCAGTAACTTTCAAATTCTTATGAACAGATTCAAGGTAGCTAGCAACAGTGTGTTTGCCATCTTTTACAAAAATTTGATTTGCTAATGTATTTTCCTTGAAAAATTTATTC
>JAHDHJ010000043.1 GCA_020631375.1 Saprospiraceae bacterium
AACCTTCGCCTTGTTCAGACTAAAAATTCACTAAAATTCATCCGACACTATTAACCTGACTAACTACTTAGCAAAATGAAATTGATAAATTGAAATCAAATCGTTGTTATTATGTATTTTAATTACGATAATAATTTCTTCATCTGAAAAGATAGGAAAAGATACAGATAGTTCGTATGAAATACCTTTTTTTATCTTTCCTTTCAATATCTTATAGGTCTGTTTCAAATTCCAAGTGGAAAGTTTATTCAGACTATCTTCTTTCCTTAATAATTCAAACAAGTCCATTATAAAACTCATCTCCGAAATATCTTTGAAAGATATTGACCGTTTTATTATAGATTGTTCCGTTCTGTTTAATAAAGGAAAAATATAATAAGTGTATTCGTAGTGTGTCACATACAAATCTTCTTTGGAAAAAGCTTTCTGAGCGGCTATATTCTGTATTCTAGCTCCACATATTCCATAATCAAATCCTCTTGAGAAATGATCATTCTCAATAAATTTTATAATGTCCCCATATAATTTTTTTCCTCGGTAAGCTGGGAGGATGCCGCTTAATACAGAATCCCCATGCTCTTCTTCGGGAATATCTATCATTGCTGTCAAGCCAATATATTTTCCTTCTGCATTTAAGAATAAGAACATTCTTTTAGTTGTACCATTCCGTAATACATTGTCAAATTCTTTCAAGTAGAGAAATAAGCATTCCAACTCCTGTTCCTTTGTGACTAAATGTCCATAGATAGGAATATTGAAGAACTTAATAGGTTCATCGTAAAAAATATCATTTACCAATTCTCTTAAGATTTCGAGTTGGGTTCCATCATAGAGTTCTTCTACCCAATTCGAAAAAGAATAAGGTTTCAATTGAAACCCTTCCCTATAATTAATCCTATATCGCCTAACAACTCCTGAATTAAAAACAGGCATATTCATTTTCTGTAGATGGAACATTTGATCCCGAAGGTTTGCAGACGTTTTTATTATACAACAATCATATTCCTCCCTTATCATCTCCTCCACTAGGTCAGATGTTCCATCTTTTTCTAAATGACTACGTCCCAGTTTCATCCCTAGGACTCTTGACTCCTCTTTTGAAAAATGTATTTGCCCCATAAATTTACATACTTAGATAAATTAATGATTCAAAAATAGCATAACTTTGTATTATCAAAAGCTACTCTACCCGATGGTTTTTAAAATAACTGCCGTTTCAGGTGTTTTCACCTGAAACACTCCGTCCGAACAGTATTTCAAGGTGGACAAACACCTTGAAAGGCGAGTTGGGTTCTTGAATAGAAAAACCATCGGGTAGAGCAATCAAAAGTTAAAGCTATAAAAAACAGATATAACATACCATTGAATAAGCCTACTATAGTAGGGAATGAATTAGAATTCATTCAGAAGGCTATCGCTATGGGTAAGTTATCCGGCAATGGATATTATACCCACTTAGTCCAATCTTACTTTAAGGAATACACTAGGGCTGATTCTTGCTTATTTACTAATTCGTGTACGGATGCTTTGGAAATGGCGGCTTTACTCCTAGATATAAAGGAAGGAGATGAAGTCATTGTTCCTAGCTATACCTTTCCTAGTTCTGCTCTTGTTTTTGCTTCTAGAGGTGCTACTGTAAAATTTGCAGATACTCATAGTGAATATCCTAATGTATCTGTAAATTCTATTAAAAGACTTATTACGAATAAGACTAAAGCCATAGTTCTTGTTCATTATGGTGGTGTGGCTTGTGATATGGATGAGATTTGTGATTTCGCTAAGCAGAATAACATACATATTATCGAAGATGCCGCTCATGCAATAGATAGTTATTATAAAGGAAGAGCATTGGGCAGTATAGGAACATTCGGAACATTTTCTTTCCACGACACTAAGAATATCACTTGTGGTGAAGGAGGTCTTTTATCCATTAATGATCCTTCATTTACTAAAAGGGCGGAAATCATTTGGGAAAAGGGAACAAATAAAGTAGCTTTTCAAAAGAATGAAATCCCTAACTATGATTGGGTGGATTTGGGTTCTTCTTTTTTAGGTTCAGAAATATCCGCTGCTTTCCTTTATGCCCAAATTTTAGAATTAAAAAAAATACAAAAACGAAGAAGTATATTATGGAATAATTATCAAACTGCATTTTATGCTATAAATAAAATCAAAAGAAAATTAGGTATTATTCCTTCTTATGGAAAAGCAAATGGACATATCTATTTTATTTGTTGTTTTTCTAAAAAGGAAAAAAATAATTTAATTGAATTCGCTAAAGAAAAGAATATTATTTTGTCCAGTCATTATCATCCTTTACATCAAAGTCCTTATTTTAAAAAATATAATGAAGTTCCAAGTTTAATACATACTGAAAAATTTGCTGATTGCTTATTAAGGTTACCACTTTATTATTCTTTAGAAAATGACGAACAAGAAAGAGTCATAGAAACCGTAATTAATTTCTATCATATCCATGAATGAAAATTCCCTATTGGTTTCTATTGTTGTTCCTGTATTTAATGCTGAACGGCATATTGAAAAAACAATTTCCAAATTAAATGAGTATTGTAATAAAAAGAACATTAATTTCGAATTAATTTTAATTGATGATTGTAGCAAGGATAACTCATTTTCTATTATTAAAAAAATAGCTAATCAATTCCCTAATGACATCCGTTCATATCATTTGAATAAAAACATGGGGCAACAGTATGCTACCGCTTATGGCATATTGCATGCTTCAGGGGAAATAATTGTAACGATAGATGATGACCTTGAATATGATTATTCACTCACCCTTGATTTAATACAAGGAATAAAAGAGGGAAAAGATCTCGTTTATGCACTCAATCAGTCATTGGATAGGCAGAGGACAACTCGATTTCTACACGCCACATATATGTATGTATGGAGACTACTAGACATTAAAAGAACTAGTAGTTTCAGGGCTATAAATACAAGTATTATTGATAAACATTTTTTGAAAAAAAATATGGACAATCCTTATTTCAGCATTGATAAAATATTAATGTACAAGAAGGTAGATACCTTATATTTAACTTCTTCACATGTCAGTAAACAAAATTCAAGATATACTTTATTAGGCAGGATATATATTGCTTATAAATTTTTACGATTCAGTCCTAAGAAATAAATAAGTACCAAATCAAAAGCAATTCTTTTTCCGAAGTTCATAGCTCCGCTTTTTGTGCCTCAATCAATAAAAAAATTGACTATAGCAGGCTTAAAATATTGCTAAGGAATGGCGTATAAATAAATGGACAAAAATTGGCGTAGGATTTCTTGTGAATAACAAGGCGAAAAACGCAGTCGATGCAGGGCATCGGCGAGGCTTTTTAACGCAGTTAATTGCAAAAAAGACAAGTCAAGATTGGGTATTTATTTGTTCGCCATTCCTTAGCACTTTCTCCAATGAAATCACATTGTGACAACAAACTATCATGGTATCGATAACAGGGTAAGAATAATCATGCTTTTTAAAAACAATCCCATATGCTTTTTTTAATTACTCCAAGTGCCTGAATTAGCATTGCAAGAAGTTTGGACAGCTACTCCATTCCCTGGTGTAAATGAATAGAAACAGTTCGTACCATTTACACCATCTACCATTACGACATAATCGTTTCCAATCGTTAATCCAGTCAAATTTATGGTACCAGAACCCTGTTGTATTCCATCTGATCCCGTACAATAAATAGGGGAAGTCGCTTCTATACTTGTACAAACTACATCCCAAATCATTACTTCTACTCCGGCAGAAGTTCCTGCAGCGCTACAATTGGATATATCATAATCCAAGGAAATATCCGTAGCTGCCGCTTCAAAAGTATACCAGCCATTCCCTTCGAAAATCACAAATCCCGTAGCCGCTCCACAAGCTGCAGGATCATTGATAAATGACGCTCCAAATATATCAACAGTATAAGTACAGGCAGTTGAGCCTGAAAAAGCTACAGCAATATTTAGCTCCGTCGCTGCACCACAAACGTCATTTGCTATAGTAGGTTCTCCACAGATGCTTTGTTGTAAACAAAATTCCGCTACTCCTGGATTAGAATCAGATCCATCATTTAAAACTTGTAGATAATAAACTGTACTTGGAGTAAGGGTAATCTCCTGCCCATACAAATAATCTTGTCCAGTGACACATACCTCTTCTGAAAGTGTGCCACATGTTCCGGAATAAAAAACAATATCTACCGGGGATGAATTGGTAGGGTAAGAAATAGCTACTTGAATATTACCAACAGCAGGGGAAGTGAATATGTACCAATAATCTACATTTGCCCCTCCTGCTCCACATAAGCCCGGAACTACCCCACTGCCTGTAGCAGAGGACATATCAGGATTAATATCAATTTGAGACGGATCAAAGCAATGGGTATTATTACCTATTGTTATTGCAGAGGCTGTAGCACAGGTATTTTGGGAATAGCTTGTAATGTGATGCATTAGCATCATAATCACCAGAATGACAATTCTCAAATAGATATTCTTCATAAATTTTTATAGTTGGATACTAAATTACAAATTAAATAATGAATTCTATAAGAATCATCTTAAATCTTATTCATGAAAAATGATTTCGCTCAATATTCTCCCCAAAAAAGATGGTATTATTCCTCAGAAAGTATTTTAAAATCATATTATCTGACAAAAAGATTTTTCAGATAATAATACAAAAGGCATAAAGCAAGACATTAACCAAATGGCTAAGAAAAGGCCTCTCGCCCAAAGATCATATTCTATGGCAAATGTAGCTTTGACCAAGGGACGGTACACCATGGTTAAATCCTCGCTTTGGTAATAGGGGGTGGTGAAGATTTCCTTTTTACCCCCCTGGCTCCCTTGTGTATTTGCTCATTGCCCTCAATCACAAAATGGTCATCCACACAGTATCTGTTCAACAAGGTATAGAAATACAAAAACGATGAGGACCATGTATATCTTATTCCCTATTTCTTTCACTGGTTCACCCATAATCCCTTCACATATCAGTAAACAAACATCAAGATATCCTTTAAAAGCTGTTTGAATTTAACACTTAGAATTTATTATGCCACTAGCTAAGGCTAAATCCCGTACCCGCTAGCGGTTCTCTCATTCGTATGTCCCAAAGGCATCTGTCCTACGGAATTGTTCGTTCATGTACTCCAACCAATAAAGAAATTGACTATAACAATTTTCAAAAGCCAAATTAAAACATGTCCTATACTAGGTAGAATACGACTTGTATATAATTATTCCTTTACTGTCCCTGACTTAAGCATTAATTCATAAAATTCAGGACAGAGTTCTTTTGTATATTTCTTAATGCCATCCTCTCCTTTATCCTCAATCGTTCCCGAATATTTTTTCCGAAGTGCATCATGGCATTCATCCATTCTGTCTGTAACTTTTCTCTTTTCAGAATCACTTATTTCTTTTCCTTCTTCAATTTTATTTAATAATTCAATCATCTCTTCTGCACAATCACATGCTGCTGCGGTTATTTTCTTTTCTTTCTCAGAAATAGTTTCGGTTTCTGTTGCATCTTCTTCCTTTTCCTCTTTTTTTTCTTGTACCTCCATTGGTTCCTCTGCCATTTTATTACTAGCATTATTACATGCAAAAACTGCAAACAAGGATAAGAGGCTTATACTAAAGATAAATGTTTTCATATAAATTTATTTTAATTAAGCTACTAGAATTAAATCCAAGAAATCACAAAGGCATATTCCCATGTTTTTTCTTTGGCAATTTAGCCACTTTATTTTCTAACATTGCAAATGCCTTTATCAGTTTTCTTCGGGAATCCTTAGGTAAGATGACTTCATCAATAAACCCTCTGGCAGCAGCCCGATATGGATGTGCGAATTTATCAGCATATTCGGCTTCCTTTTCCTTTAGTTTTTCTTCTGGATTGGCAGCTTCTTTTATTTCTTTTCTAAAAATAATTTCACTTGCTCCCTTTGCTCCCATTACTGCAATTTCAGCAGATGGCCAAGCAAAGTTCATATCCGCTCCGATATGTTTTGAGTTCATCACATCGTATGCGCCACCGTAGGCTTTTCTAGTTATCAATGTTATCCGAGGGACTGTTGCTTCGCTGAATGCGTATAATAATTTTGCCCCATTGGTAATAATGGCATTCCATTCCTGATCTGTTCCGGGAAGGAAACCCGGCACGTCCACCAATACCAATAACGGAATATTAAAACAATCGCAAAACCGAACAAACCTCGCAGCTTTTTTGGAAGAGTTCACATCCAAAACACCTGCCATATTCATGGGTTGGTTCGCTACTATACCGATACTTCTACCTGCTAATCTGGCAAATCCCACAACAATGTTTTCTGCATAATCGGGATGGATTTCAAAGAAAGATGCTTCGTCAACTATCCCTTCGATGACTTCTTTCATTTCATAGGGCTGATTGGAACTGTCGGGAATGATATCCGATAATTGCTCTCTGTATTCTTCTCCTATTTCGTAAGGGAGCCGTTTGGTTTTTTCCTCGCAATTCTGCGGCATATAACTAATCAACTGCTTGATTTTGTTGATACAATCCATATCGTTGGCAGCAGTGACGTGTGTAACTCCCGACTTAGTGGAATGTGCTGATGCTCCTCCCAATTCTTCTGAACTTACCTCTTCGTTGGTTACTGTTTTCACTACATTCGGACCCGTCACGAACATATAGGAAGTGTCTTGAACCATGAGGATGAAATCTGTTATTGCAGGTGAATAAACCGCTCCTCCCGCACATGGGCCCATGATTGCCGAAATTTGTGGCACTACTCCGGAAGCTAGTGTATTCCGTAGGAAAATATCCGCATAACCGCCCAAAGAACGGACTCCTTCTTGTATCCTTGCTCCTCCAGAATCGTTTAAACCGATAACCGGTGCACCATTTTGCATTGCCAAATCCATGATTTTACAAATCTTCTCAGCATGTGTTTCCGAAAGGGAACCACCAAAAACGGTAAAATCCTGTGCAAAGACATATATCAAGCGTCCATCTACTGTTCCATACCCCGTAACTACGCCATCTCCCAAGAAGATTTGTTTTTCCATACCAAAATCCGTCGTCCGGTGTGTAACCAACATCCCTATTTCTTCAAAAGAACCCTCGTCCATTAAAAAATGGACTCGTTCCCTTGCTGTGAGTTTGCCTTTTTGGTGTTGCTTCGCAATTCTGCTCTCTCCCCCACCTAATAGTGCCTTCAGCTTTTTATCTTGTAATTTATTCAGATTTTTCTCTAACATTTTAATCTCCATTCATAGAAAAGAATGGCAAACGAAGATTTAAAGGGTTTTTTTTAAGGTTTTCCCCTTTTTTGTTCTGACTTTTCCTTTTGCTCATCCTAAGTTTTGTAAAATTATAATCTTACAAAGATTGTAAAAAAGTGTCAATTTGATTGCATCAATACTCCGAAATCGACTAGAAATCAAAGCTAATCATCCAACTTATTGCTAACTTTAGTCCATAATCTCCCAATTGTAGCCTTTGGCTCTAACATCTTTATGCCAGAGTTTTAGAAAACCATTTTAAAACTCGATATTTGCATACAATTAGATAGCTGGATTTAATGATGAAATTGATACTCTATTAGTATATCAAAACATCATACCACTTTTAATCCTGCCTAATAGACTTTATTTATTTCAAATAGAATACCAATGAAAAGTATCTTTCTTATCATTTTTTTCACCCATATTTTAGCAATACAAACTCATGTCGTAGTACAACTCCCCACTACCCAAATCTATCTTTTTGATTATTCTGATGATACCGAATTCAAATTGCAAAATACAAAATTATTGAGCCATCATAACAAATCGGGCTATAATAACCAACCAGCATTTATTGACAATCAATTGTACATTTCACAATCTTTCCTAAAATATGGCGAGGAACAAACGGATATTGTAGCATTGGATTATAAAAATAAATTGAAGAGTAGAGTTACCAAATCAAAATCTAGTGAATACTCCCCTACTGCATGTCCGGATAGAAAACATTTTTCTGTTATTCGAGCATTCGAGGACGGAGTCCAACAGTTATGGAAACTACCCTTGGACAGACAAGATCATGGTGATGCTTTGTTTGCTCAAATGACAAATGTGGGCTATCATTGTTGGTTGAACGAATATGAAGTGGCTTTGTTTCTTGTTGATGAAGAGAAAGGGCATGAACTAGTCATTGGGGATATTAGGACGGGTGACATTACACATGTTTCTTTCAATGTGGGAAGATGTATTAAGAAATCAACCAAAGGAAACCTCATTTATGTCCACAAGGTTTCTGAAGATGTGTGGCAACTGAAATCCAGAAATATAAAAACGGGAGAAACATTTTTACTCAGCCAAACACTTCCCAAAAAAGAGGATTTCGAAGTCATGCCAGACGACAGATTAATTACCGGATATGATGGCTACCTCTATCGCTTGGAACCTGAAAATGGTAACGAATGGGAATCTTTAATCAGAATCAACCATATCATTGATAACAAAGAAATTACGAGAATCGCTGTAAGTGATGATAAAATTGCTTTGGTAGTGAAATAAGAACATGTATAAATTTAACTCTTTGGATTAAAACATCCTTTTCGATTATACTTCCACGCCTCCGATGTGGCAGGCTGTTGCAAATACTCGCCGATTATCATTCGGCATGGGTTTTCCACATCCGGATAAATAAATCAAAAAAGCCTTAAAATTTCTTCCAATTATTCCATTTTGAAGCAGCACTTAATATCTTTACGGATTCAAATAATAATGGAATGAAAAGACAGACTACTGCCCATATTATGATGGTTCGCCCTGCCAATTTTGGCTTCAATGCCCAAACGGCAGAAAACAATGCTTTCCAATCTAATATTTCGGAATTATCCTCTTTGGAAATCAAGGAAAGGGCTAGGAATGAATTCGATGAATTCGTTGCTAAATTAAGGGCTAATGGCGTGAATATCATAGTAGTGGAAGAACCTGAAACGCCTATACGACCTGACTCGGTTTTTCCGAATAACTGGATTACATTCCATCATAATGGAACCGTGATTACCTATCCGATGTATGCTCCGATTAGAAGGATTGAACGTAGGGAAGATGTGGTAGAAATGATCAAGGAAAAATTCGAGGTCAAGCGTTTGGTTCGTTTTGAGCAATATGAAAATTCCAACCAATTTCTGGAAGGAACGGGAAGCATGATTCTGGATAGGGTAAATCGCTTGGTTTATGCCTGCCTTAGCCCTCGGACAGATGCCAAATTGTTGGATGAATTCTGTCATTGGGCAGATTATAAAAAAATGGAATTCCATGCGGTGGACGATCAGGCAACGGATATATACCATACCAATGTCATGATGGCTATGGGAGACCATTTTGTAGTTATCTGTATGGATACGATAAGGGGTGAAGCGGAGCGTAAGGCCTTGGAAAAATCATTCGCCAAAACGGGGAAAGAAATTATCAATATCAGTATGGAACAAATGAAATCTTTTGCTGGGAACATGCTGCAAGTACAGAATACTGAAGGAAAAACATTCCTCGTCATGTCCGAACAAGCATTCAAGTCATTGGACGAAAGTCAAATCCAACAAATCGAAAAACATACGAACATCCTTCACTCTGATATCCAAACCATCGAGAAATTCGGAGGAGGAAGTGCCAGGTGTATGATGGCCGAAGTGTTTTTGGATGAAAAGAAATAATCCCAACCTTGGGATTCCAGTCGAATTAAATTAAAAACACAACAATAAAGTACTTGTATTCAATCACTTAAACTAAAACTAAGAATATTGGTAATTCCATCAAAAAAGCCAAATAGGGAAAGTCCTATTTGGCTTTTTTTGGAAACATTTTAGGATTTAACATATAAAAATGATAAATTTGATAGCTTGCAATGGGCATTCCACTTGAAAAATGCCTTCCAATATCGGTTAATCCTAGTATTTACAATAACAAACCAAGAACCTTATACGTTTCAAACCATATGCAAAGGAATATCAACACCATATCCTTTATTTTCCTAATATTCGTTTCAATTACATTGTGGAACTCTTGTTCTTCCGTAACAGAAAGGAGGCCTGATTTTGATGTACATGGCATAGATGTTTCCCATTACCAAGGGAATATTGATTGGGAAACCGTTGCGAAACAAGGTGTTGATTTTGCATTCGTAAAGGCTACTGAAGGTCTTACCTACCGAGATAGTCTTTTTTGTAACAATTGGGATGAAATGGGAAATGTCGGGATTCCACGTGGTGCCTATCATTTTTTCCGTCCTACGGTAAGCCCTTATTTACAAGCTTATAATTTTACCCAAACCGTTAATTTAGAAATAGGGGACTTACCTCCTGTCCTTGATTTCGAGGTTGTGGGCGAACAACATAGAATCGGTATCATTTCCAATATCCAAACCTGGCTTTCCATTGTTGAGGAAATGTATAATATCCGACCCATTATCTATACGAACCAACAATTATACAGGAGATATATACAAGGGAATTTTGATGATTATCCCATTTGGATTGCGAGGTATAATGACGACCTGCCAGATATGCCCTTCGATCAGACTTGGGCATTTTGGCAATATGGCAATAAAGGCAATATAGAGGGAATCAGCGGAGACGTCGATTTCAATGTTTTCCATGGAGATTTGGAAGCACTGAAAAGCATGACATTATCCTCATCTAATATGGTTCCGTCCTACTCCCTTATCCGTAAATACCAACTCTAGACTTTATGTTTACTGTTCCTAAGTAGTTATTCAAGTTAATCATGTCGTGTTCTTTCAGCATCTTTTTAGCCTGTACTTCGTTGAAAAACCACTCCTTTAGCTATGGCTAAAGTCATGAACCTTCGCCTTGTTCAGACTAAAAATTCACTAAAATTCATCCGACACTACTAACTTGAATAACTACTAAGGAACAATGACATTCAAAGATTTTTCCAGAATAGTAAATTCACAAGGAGTTTCGCCTAGGAATTCGCCATCCACTTCCAGATAAGTCGGACGATCTTCCCTTGCTTCTACCCTAAGTTGTTTTACCTGATGTGTGAATACTTTTTTATGTTTTCCAATATTTCCCGAAAACAGACTTGGAGTGATTTTTAAAATTTCCAATTTGGACAATCCCCCATCATAAGTCAATGCCAATAAGCCATCATCCGGAATGGCATGGGGAACCAATTGCATCCCTCCTCCGGAATATTTACAAATACCAATATTGATGCTATAAAACTTTGCTTCAAAATCCTGATCCCCAAAAATAACAGCCGCCTTTTTGTTTTCGTAGCTGAACAAGTATTTCAATACCAATGACAAGTAAACAAGTTTGCTCACTCCACCTTTCCTTTCTGCAGATTTTTTGCCTATAAAGGCATCATAAGCCATACCGGCAACATTGACAAAATAACGTTCTAATTTTTCTCCTTCGCTATAATATGACGCCAAGCCAATGTCTTGGAATTTTGTTTTCTTATTCTTTATCAAGGGAATCCATTTCCTATAATTTTTGGAAATATTATAGGTTCGTCTCCAATCATTTCCCGTTCCTATCGGAATCAGGGCATAGGAAATTTCTTTTGTTGGAACATCCTTTTGTTTGAAAATACCATTTACGACCTCGTTGTTCGTTCCATCGCCACCGATAGCAATGATATTCCTATATCCTTTTTTAATCGCTTCTTTCGCCAATACTATCGCATGGCCTTTGTCATTTGTTTCCCCAAGTTCAAATTCGAAGCCATTGGCTTGGAATAAGGATTCCATATTTTTCCATTCCCGTCTTGCTTTTCCGCCACCCGCTACCGGATTTAGGATAACATACCATTCTTTTAATTCATGAGATAACATAAGGTCTAGAGCGTTGGTTTCGCCACAAAGTTAATCGGAAAAACGAAAAGCCTAGCAGAATCTCTGCTAGGCTTTATCATTTTTCTTAAAAAAAGGATTTATCCCATTTCTGCTACGACTTCCTTTACATCGGGAATCATACGTTTTAGCATACCCTCTATACCACCTTTCAAGGTTTGGCTGGAAGATGGGCAACCGCTGCAAGCTCCTTGCAAAATTACGGTAACGATCCCTTTATTGAAACTCTTGAATTCAATGTTTCCTCCATCCATTTCCACAGCCGGTTTCACATAAGTGTCTATGAGTTCCTTTATTTTTTTAACGATCGCTTTTTCATCGTCCGAATATTCAAAAGAATCGCCTAACTCTGCCTCTACTTTTTCCATTGCTTCGGCAAAACCCTCTTTTACCACAATTCCCTCACCATCCACATATTGTTTAATATCCTCTTTTAGCCTAAGCATAATATCTTCCCAAGAAAAATTGAACTCCTTGCTTATCGTAACATAGTTATTACAAAAATAAACACCTTTCACAAAGGGTGACGCAAATAATTGGGCTGCCAAAGGAGACCATTCCTTAGCCAGCTCTTCTTCCCTAAAATCCGCTGTCCCTTTATAAAGCATGCGATTGGTCACAAACTTCAGTGTCTCCGGATTAGGCGTTTGCTCTGTATATATAAGCACCGGGCTTTTTACAACTTGTTTTTCCATTATTCTATCTAATTTAAAATCTTTACCTTATACAAAGGTAACTATTATTCTCAACAATAAAACTAAGGATTTGTTCTCCTTTCTTAGCATTTTTTAATCTCACAAAAGGAATACAGATTTCATAGTTAGCCAATTCGAAATTCCACTTTCATTAAGTTAAGGTTTCGTTACAACATAGTCCTTTCAAGGTGTTTTGAATACATTTTCCAAAGTTGCGATATGTAAAATGCCTAATTAATAAAAACTTGCATGGTTTTTGTTGCTAATCAATCAAACTAAGCTATTATGATATTAAGGACTATTCATATCATTTTGTTTCTTTTGATCTTTCCCTTGTTCCTATCCGCACAGGATTATCAAAAACAGATTAAAAAGGCAGAAAAGAATTTTCAGTTGGGGCATTATGCAAAGGCAATCCCTTATTACAAGGAAGCTTTGCTTATCAAGAGTAATTCTTCCTGGATGTCAAAATTGGCTGATTGCTATCGCTTGACGAATCAGATAGATCATGCTGCGGAAACCTATGAAAAGCTTTTTTTTACAGCCAAAAAAATCAAACCCAGAATTTATCTTAGGTATGCGGAGGTTCTCATCAACCAAGGGAATTACGTTTTGGCAAAGGATATATTGTCACAGTATATAGAATTGGATTCTAAGGATGAAAATGCAAAAGTCCTCTTATCCAATTTGGATAAGATCAAGGAAATACCATCTTTTTATGCCCAAGTCGAACTTTCTCCTTTCAATCATAATACGGAAGCGGATGAACATGGAGCAGTTTTCTTAGATGACGGAATCGTTTTTGTATCTGACAGGGATAGAGGTCCTAATTTTTTCAAAGAAAAGAACCAAACAACGGGCAGGGAATTTCTCAGTTTATATTTTGCTCCAAGAACTGAACGAATGGAGTATGGTACGCCAACACATTTGCCAAGAAAAATAAACAAACTGAATAAGAATACAGGTCCTGCGAGTTTTACTAAAGATGGTACGACCATAGTCTTTTCACAGAATAGTGCCATTGAAAATAAAAGTGGTGTACAGACTTTACAATTGTACATCGCAAAGAGAGAAAACGGAACTTGGAAAAACATAAAAAAATTCCCTTTCTGCAATGATAATTTGAATTATATGCATCCAGCTATTTCTCCGGATGGCAATACCCTTTTCTTTGTTTCTGATAAATCAAAAAGGAAAGGAGGAACGGATATTTTTATTTCAAAATTAGCTGATGGAAAATGGTCGAGGCCCGAAAGTCTCGGTCCGGCAATCAATTCCGAATATAATGAGGGTTTTCCTTTCGTGAATGAAGAGGGCAGATTGTTCTTTTGCTCCAAAGGACATCTAGGTTATGGTGGTTATGATATTTTTTATTCGGATCCGGATGATAATGGAGAATGGTCTCCGGCTACTAATTTGGGACAACCTATAAATAGTTCTAGCGACGACATTAGTTTCTGTTTGAACAGCGAGGGAAATTATGGTCTTTTTACTTCTTCACGAGAAAGAGGAGATGATGATATTTTCCTTTTCCGTTTCAAAGAAGACAATATGATTCTTTCCTTGGAATTGATGGATAATGAGGATGGTACCGCTCTTTCGGATGCTACCATTCAAGTCGTACCTTCGGGTAGTGGAGCAGATACTTCCAGTGTCGATATTGCTTCTGACAAAACGGAAGTCGTTTTGGAAAAAGATAAATCTTATGACATTATTATTATGAAAGAGGGATTTGAAAAACTCATCAAAAAAATTGATGCTTTGGAATTAGAGAATACTTTTTTAAAAGTAGGTGCCCAACTGAAAAAGGAGGAAACGGGAAAAGAGGGTGAATAATGAATAATGAATAATGAATAATGAATAATGAATAATGAATAATGGTCAACAAATAAATTTGTTGACCATTATTTATATCTCAATTCGTAGAGAATTTATTTGTTTAACGAAAAATAATCTGTTATTTTATTAAATAAATCTTGAATGGATTTTTCGTTGGATGAATCGGAATTATCTATTTTCCATAATTGCCCATGCAAATCTTTTTCTATACTTTGGAGAACCATTTTTTCTTTTAAATGATTATTGAATTGGCTATTCATTCTACTTAAAATTTGTTCTTTTGTATAGCCTCGTTTTTTGAGTCGTTCTTCTTTTATTTTGTTTTCTGCTGAAATTAAAATGGCATTATTATTTGATAAATAATTCATTTTGGATTCAGAAATCAAGGCACTGTCCAAAAGGATAATTCCTTTTTTCCCGTACAATGCCCTTCTGAGTTTTAATAAAAGTGGCTTATAAAGTAGTGTATTGAATTCATGCAATTTATCTGCTTGATTAAATATAATTCCGCCTAATTCTTTCCTATTGATAAAACCAGAAGAATCTAAGGAAACATTGAATTTACTTTCTATTTCTTTTCTAAAATTCACATATAATGGTTCGGTAAGGCTCCCTAAGATTTCATGCCCGATTTTATCAATATCAATGACATGCACATCAATTTCCTTACTTTTTCCTAGCTCTTTTATTCTAGAACAGATATAGGATTTTCCTACCCCGATTTCTCCTGTAATAGAAATAATATATTGCCCCGATATTCTTTCTTCTAATTTTTCTTTTGCACAAAGCGGAACTAATTCATGGATAAAACCTTGTTCTAACTGAAGTGCTTTTGCAGCACCGGAACTGACATGCATTAATTCTTGGTTCGCCGGAAAATATATCGTATCAATATTCTGTTTTTGGCTAGCTCCTATTTGATGCAACATTAATTCATAATTCAAATCCTCGCTATTTCTTAATCCTCTTATTACTGTCTTAATATTATTTTCATAAGCATAATCCACTAATAATCCTTTGAATGAAATAACTTTTAAATTCGGTATGGATTTTAAAGAATTTTCCGCAATCTGTCTTCGTTCTTCCAAGGAAAACATATATTTTTTAGCAGGGTTCACTCCTATCCCTACAATTAATTCCCCAAAAATTCCAACTGCCCTTTTTATTATGTCAATATGACCATAAGTTATTGGATCTCCCGAAAAACCGTAAATTACTTTTTCCATTTTCTGAGTTTAACAAACATTATTTCTTTACTAATTTTTCAGTATAAATACCATTGGAAGTATTGACCCTTAACCAATAAACACCATTGGGCATTTGGGTAAAATCATTTAGGAATAGAGGTTCTCCTTTTGAAATTATTGAAGATCTATTGAATATCAATTTACCTGAACTATCGTAAATTTCTATCTCAATTTTTTCTCTGTTTTTTATTGGAACAGTAATTGAAATTTCATTAGAAAAAGGGTTCGGACTGAGTAATAATCCATCATTATTACCCAAATAAAATTCAACGGATTCTATTTTACTGTATTCGAATTTACCATCCAAATCCATTTGCTGCAAGCGATAATAATTCTTTCCTAAAAAAGGTTCGGTATCTGTAAATGTATATTGGATTCGGTTATTAGAATTTCCGGCAGCTTCTACATATCCGATTTTTTGCCACTCTGATATGCCATCCTTACTCCTTTCTATTTCAAAACCTCGGGAATTGATTTCCGATACTGTCACCCATTCCAAAACTGCTTCTTTGCCTTTTGCTTCGACAGTAAATGAAGATAATTCCACAGGTAATCCCACTACGCAATTACAAATCAAAAGATCATCAATGTACCAGCCATCGTTACCATTACAACCATCAGATCCCATTTCAAATCTGAATTGGATATTATCATTAGCTCCCACACCCAAACCATCCAAATCTATTTGGCTTTGTCCCCATGAACTGAGCACACTTCCGCCATCAGCCCCCGTAAAAGAAACCTGTCCTTCCATCGGATTGTCATTACCATCTCCCGCAGTATTAAGTGTTCCATTATATCCATTGAACGTAAATGAGGAATTAGGTAATATTGTCCAAGCGCCGCTATTAAGGCTATACTTGATATTTCCTCCATCCCAATTTGTTTCGGTTGCCACATAATGCTCGAATTTCATAATTACGGGTGTAACAACCGAAGCAGGGATAGTAATTAAAGGGCTTTGCATTCTTATCACCCCATTGTCCAAATCCGTATTGCAATCCCCTACAGGAATGGGATCCGGACCAAATGCCCCCGACCCTATCCTGCCTGCGGGCAAGCTCGAATCTATAATCCATTCCCTTGGATCCCAAGTAGGCGGGTTCACGGGAATTTGGCTAATCGTCCATGCAGACAAGCCCGATTCAAAATCCTCAAAATAAATCGTGCTTGGTCCGCTTCCCGCAGCACAAAGATCCGGAGCCGGATTAGTCAATATTTTGGTAAAAGTGCAATTGGGTTCCGTTCTGAATTCTACAGCTGCAATGGCATCTGTCACTTCTTGGCAATCTGCCAGAGTGATGATTTCTCCCGAAGGTCCTGCGGGAGTAGCGGTAAATGAAAGTCCTTCTAAATTTATCCCCACCAAATCCGCACAAGCTGCTTCTAGTGCATCTGCTTGGTTAACAAAATCACTGGTATTGGTCAGGTAAACACTTTGTGCCCTCCAAAAAATATGGGCAGCCTTGGTGAAGCCAATGGCTGTAATCGTTTGACCGTTATAAGTACCTCCATCTACCAAAAGAGCATAAGCCTTATTATTCACTCCGGAATTAATATGAACCCCTCCATTATCACTTGTTGCACAATGATATTGAGTATCTGTCACTTTTCCCGGATCTCCTTTGCAAGTAGGGTCCCACATATCCCTTAATGCAGAACTGAATGCAGTAGCATCTTCTCCCACCATCCATCTGTCAGAACTGTTGCATCCTGTCCTCAAGGATAAATCTTCGCCTCCATCTTGATAACCATTCAAGAGGTCAACTGTCTCTCCCCAAATATCAGAATAAGACTCGTTCAAAGCTCCTGTTTGCCAAGCATAAATTAGGTTATTGGTATATTCCGTATAGGCATGTCCCCATTCGTGGGCAACCACATCATCCGAAGCCGTACCCGTACAATAATTGGCAGTCACACCGTTCCAAGTTGCATTAGGACAAATGATTGCGGGGTTATTATTGATGGTCAACATTTCCGCATCCGCTCCATTATAGGACGTAAAACCAAAAGTATTCTCAAATAAATTGTACATATCTTCAGCGGCGACCAATTCATTCTGTTGCCAAAGATCCAATGCTCCCGGAAAAGCATCCCCTTCCGTCCAAATTTCACTTCCCGTATTAACTTCATACAATCTTCTGAACATGGCATGGCACATTCCAGTAAATTGTTCTACTAATTTTCCAGTATGCGCATCTATGTATAGGAATTCCCTTACATCCGCATCATTACGAACTTCCACTTCATATACGAGATAAACCCTACCTTCTTGATTACGGATTAAATTATCCTTGAAAATGAATAAGTTTGTTTTATTGGCAAATAATGCCGCTTTATAATTCCCTCCCGTTTGTTCTTCCATTAATGTCAAGGCAGTGGCGGCAGCTTCGCCTTCTGACAAGTTAGGAAATGGATTGATATTTATGTCTGAAATGGAAAAACCATTGATGGCAGTTAATTTATTATCCGGATTAAAATGGAACCGGAGTTCACTACCGAATATTTCTACTCCTGAATATTTGGGTTTTAGTTTGACATGGCTGAAGCCATAATCATCTTTTTTATTCTCAATGAATTCAAATCTTAATTTATCATCCTTTTCTCCAAAAACACCTCCATATTGATTCATGAAAGCTTTTACCTTTTCCTCTAATCCATTGCTCGGTAAAGCCAAGGGAGAGCCAAGAGGAAAACGGATGAACTGGACTGTATTCGTAGCAGATTCAAAACTAACGATTGCCTTGGTTTCCTTTTCTAATTTTGAAATGGATTCGCTAATGTCTTGTGCTGAGATATTGGTAAAAACGAAAATGCAAAAAACAAGAAATGTAAAATGTTTCATTGATGAGAATTAAAGTAGTTATGTGAATTTACTAGCTATTTCCATTGGTTTTATTCTATCTATTATGTTTGGATTTTCAATCTAAAGATAGGAATCTCTGAATACTTCTAATGTGCTTTTTTCTAAAAACCTTAAGAGATCAATTCAACTGGGCTAAAAGCCATGTTTTCTCTGTTAGGATTTCTTTGGAATCAATGAGTTCTACTATTCTTTGCTTCTCTTTTTCATCCTTGGGGTCAAGATAAATCAATTTCTTAATGATGGCAAGTATATTCATATAGTTTGTCTTATGGTATCCAATTACTTTTTTCCTAGCCAAATAAATTCTAAAACTTTCAATTAATGCCTCCAATGCCTCGAATTCTCCTAATTCATAATACATTTTCAACAACATTCTCTTCACGTCCAAATTTACCAAGACATCATCCACATCCGTTTGGATAAGAATCAACATGGATTCCTTATACTTTTTTTGTTCATAATAAAGCTTTGCCTGATTGTAATCAAAAATTGATTTACGGTATTTTTCATCTAAATTCCCTTTATAAACTGTTATGAATTCTTGCACCCATTCAAAAGCGTTCATCTTTAATCCCAAACTAACAGCATTAATAAATGTGAAACGGGAAATAATTCCGTTTTTCATAAATATTCCGGAATCCAATCCGGACTGGTATAACTCGAATAAATCCTTATTGAATTTTGTAAAACCGGTGTTCAATTGCTTAATACAAAAATTAATGGCAATGATGTGCAAATCCTTTATTTCCTCTTTTGGAAATGCATTTTGATTTTCAAATAATAAGTCTTTGAATTTAAAAAAGTCAGGTGCGGAAATATCTGTCAATATTTTATAACCATAATAATATAATCCTATCGCAGGGATTTCCAGATACTTTTTTTTCTTTTCAATATAGTTCAAAACCTCATCCAATAACTCTAATTCGTATTCTTTTTTTTCTACAATATTATGTGAAATTATTTCACAAGTTTGTTTTAATTTTTCAGCAATAAAAAAGACATTTAATCCATTGGAAATTTCTTGCAGATTACTTCTGATATCTCTTCGTTGTTCGGAAATAAACTTATAATGTTCCAATTCCAATTGATACCTAAAATAATGGAATCGGGCATCCCGTAAAGGTTCTTTTTCTTGTATCTTTTTAAATGATTTCACCTTTTGTTTGAACGATTTCCCCAAATCCCTTTTCCTTAAAGAACGAACCAAATTCAATTCTTCCATCACCGGATTTTCCTGCCAATTTAAATATGCCAAATAAGATTCCACTATCTTCAATAAATACGACATCACATGAATGATTCTCATATTATGGAACTCATCATCTGGAAAGACATAAGCAAAGGCATCTTTTTTCAAGACCGAATTTGGATTTATTTCATTTCTGGAAATTATAAATTCCAATAGTTTCAATACATCTCGGTGCTGATTATGAAAGGAGGAATGTACAAATTGACAAAAGCCTTTCATCTCCCTAGGAGAAAAACTAAGAATAGATTGGATAAGCTTGCTTGAATACATATTTACATCCGATAAATAATACTTTAAATCACTATTAGTCAATTATTTATAAAATAAAAATCAAAAATTAATCCGATAAACCTAATATTTTGTATTTGAAATAACAAACATTATGTCGGATATTTATCATAAAATAGATTCTCAGGCTTAGAAGTTGCTTGAATTTGACGCTTAGAAAACAAAAAATACATGAAACAAATATTAATAACAATATCATTCAGTCTTTTAATTATACCGTTGGCATTCGCACAATCTGAAATAAAAATATCCGCTTCGGATGGAAATGGAAATGAAGTTTTCGGCGAATCGGTCTCTATGAGTGGAGATGCGAAGTGGTCTGTGGTCGGAGCTCCAAAAGACAGCGATTTATTTTCAACAGCCGGAGCGGTTTATGTTTATGAAAGAGTCGGAAACAATTGGGCAGAACATTCCAAACTCACAGCAGATGACCCCGCAGCTTTGGATAATTTCGGACATTCGGTAAGTATTAGTAAAAACGGAAATTTCATCATAGCAGGTTCTCTTTTTGATGATGAGAATGGCGAAGAAAGCGGTTCCGCATACATTTTCGCAAGAATCGGAAACCAGTGGATTCAACAAGCCAAAATTTCTGCTTCGGATGGAGAGGCAATGGATTGGTTCGGGCATGCTGTAGCATTGAATGAAAATGGAACTGTGGCGGTAATCGGTGCTTATCAAGATGATGATAATGGGGGAAATAGTGGCTCCGCTTATATTTTTATCAGAAACGGAAATACTTGGACTGAACAAGAAAAAATTAGTGCATCGGATGGTATTGCCAATGATTGGTTCGGCTACGATGTGGACATCAATAATACCGGAAATACCATTGCTATTGCTGCCCAAAGTCAAGCGAGTACGGGAAAGGTTTACATTTATAATTTTGGTGGAGGAAATTGGAATGAAGATGCAATATTAAATCCGTCTGACAATCCCATTTGGTTTGGAAAAAGTATTGCTTTGAATGCTTCAGGGAATAGGATTATCATTGGAGCGAGTGCCGATAATTCATTTGCAGGAGCTGCTTATGTTTTTGAAAATACGGGTACTTGGTCCGAATTAGAGAAACTAATAGCGGATGATGCAATAAGCGGAGACAATTTCGGAGTGGATGTCGCCATGAATGGCAATGGAAATATTGCATACATCGGAGCATTTCTGAATGATGATATAGCTAATAATAGCGGTACCGTTTATCAATTCAAATTCGACGGAATCAATTGGTCACAAGATGGTAAACTCTCCCCTAATGACTTAACTGACAATGATAATTTTGGAGAAGCAATAGCTTCAGATTCTAGTGGAGAATTCTTTATTTCCGGAAATAGGAATGATGACGGAAACGGAATTCTGTCAGGTGCTGCTTATATTTTCAATTATTCGGATTTATTATATCTCCAAGGGAATTTAATCGCAGATTCCAATAATGACTGCCTAGATAATGTCGGAGATTTTGGAATCCCTTTTTGGAATATTGCATTTACAAATGCAACTGATACCTATTACACCACTTCCGATATCAATGGCGATTTTGATGCCCCCTTATTGCCATTAGGGACATATGATATAGCACCTATTATCCCTAATCCATATTGGGAAGTCTGTAGTCCGCCACAAACGATTACTAATACTGTCGGCCCACAAAACATACAACTCTCTCCTATCATTTTACAACCAGTTGTAGATTGCCCTTATTTGAATGTAGGCATTGTTACTTTCGGTTTGGAAAGGTGTTTTAATGGAACTTATCATGTAAACTATTCCAATACTGGGACTGATATTGCAAGCAATGCATTTATAGAAATACAGTTTGATGAATTTTTAAATGTAACAGGAAGCAGTCTTCCTTGGACAAGCCAAACTGGAAATACTTACACTTTCGAAATCGGCGATTTGGCAGTTTTTGAAACCGGTAATTTTACTGTGGATGTGGAAGTGAGTTGTGATGCTGTGCTGGGTCAGATCCATTGTGCGGAAGCACGGATTTCTCCGAATGATTATTGTTTTCCTAACTGGAATGGTTCCGCACTCAAACTTTCAGGACAATGCACTGATAATACACTTACATTCAATATTAAAAATGTAGGAATAGGAAATATGCCTGTACCTGAGCCATTGAATATTTTTGAGGACATGATCATGCGGGTAGACCAAAATTTTTCATTGAATAGTGGCGATGAATTAAACATTCCCTATGAAGTTATCAATGGAGGCACCGTAAATTTACAAACCCAACAAGAAGATGGCTATCCTTTTCCGGATAAAAATTTGTCCATTACTTTCGAGGGATGCAGACTGAATGACAGTGACGATTTCACCATAGGAATCTATCATGAATTTCCGGATAATGATGAAAGTCCTTTCGTTTCCATCGAATGTCGTGAAAACACAGGTTCTTTCGATCCGAATGATAAATTGGCGTTTCCAGAGGGTTTTGAAGAAGATCATCTGATTGAGAATATAGATGAT
>JAHDHJ010000306.1 GCA_020631375.1 Saprospiraceae bacterium
AAATTTCAGCAGTAGCGGCATCCTCCATGAGATTATAAATGGCAGCGGCACCATTTCCCCTCAACCAACTCTCGATATAAAGAATACCCACATTGATATTCTTTCTGAGACCCTTTTCAGTGATAGTTCCCTTGGGAACTTCTACCAAATCCTTAGCGGTAACGATTAGGTCTTTGCGTTTATTTGTAATCTGGTTGGCTGTGGGCATATGCTCATCGAATATATCCATAGCTATTTTCACTAGCCCCGGATGTGCTACCCAAGTGCCATCATGACCATTCTTAACCTCAAGGAGTTTGTCTGCCGTTACTTTATTGATTGCACTTTCATTAGCTGCGGGGTCATTCTTTACAGGAATGAATGCCGCCATTCCTCCCATGGCATGAACACCACGTTTGTGGCAAGTCTTAATGACCAATTGGGAATAAGCACTCATGAAAGGAGAATTCATAGTTACCTGGTCCCTATCCGGAATTAGGAATTCAGGAAGATTGCGGAATTTTTTAATGTAGGAAAAAATATAATCCCATCTTCCACAATTCAAACCTGCGGAATGATCCTTCAGTTCAAATAGGATTTCATTCAATTCAAAGGACGCCATAATGGTTTCCACCAATACGGTTGCCTTAATGGTTTGTTGTGGAATTCCGATATAATTTTGGGCAAAAACGAAAACATCATTCCATAGCCTAGCTTCCAGATGACTTTCCAACTTCGGCAGATAGAAATATGGACCACTTCCATTAGCAATTAGATTTTTTGCATTGTGAAAGAAAAACAACCCAAAATCTACTAAACCACCCAACATGGCTTCACCATTGCAAGTGATATGCTTTTCTAATAAATGCCAACCCCTTGGACGGACCATGAGAGTGGCAGTGTTTTCATTTAGTTTGTAGGATTTGCCTTTGGCGATGTTTTCAAAAGAAATGGTTTTGTTTATCGCATCCCTCAGATTAATTTGCCCTTGGATGGCGTTTTCCCAATTTGGCGTATTGCTATCCTCAAAATCAGCCATGAATACTTTTGCCCCAGAATTCAAGGCATTGATAATCATCTTCCTATCTACCGGACCAGTGATTTCGACCCTTCTGTCCAATAAGTCGGCTGGTAATGCTGCGACTTTCCAGTCACTTTCTCTGATATGCTTTGTTTCTTTTAGGAAATCAGGCATTTTACCTGCGTTGATTTCTTCTTGTCTAATGGCTCTCTGTTCCATTAGAAATTCCTTGCGGTGGGCAAAATTTGTATGTAATGCTTTCAGGAATTCTAGTGCTTCTTGTGTAAGGATTTCTTCAAATCCTTCTTTGAAGTCCCCTTTGACTTTTATCCCATCTAACAATGAAATGCTATCCATCATTTTACTCGATTGTGGTGTTAAAAATATGGTGATTAACTTGGTTTGATTCTGCAATATATGACATTTTCACTAAAAGCGAAATTTTCGCTAATAAAATAATTTACTTTTTTTGTTAACTTTATGCTTTTATAATGCAATTGGGTAATTACTAGGCTTGGATGAAATGTTTGATTTGATATTTCAAGGACACTTCCTCCTTTTCCTAACTTCCTCCAATGAGTAGGGGAACACAAGTTTTAAGAATACGGAGGTCTTGGAATATTGATCTTATGAAAGGTTGTTAAAGAATAGATACAGAAATC
Organism: Saprospiraceae bacterium; assembly: GCA_020631375.1. Classification (GTDB taxonomy): domain Bacteria; phylum Bacteroidota; class Bacteroidia; order Chitinophagales; family Saprospiraceae; genus JAHDCE01. The sequence continues at coordinate 1,663 of JAHDHJ010000306.1, forward strand.
AATAGAAAAAAATAATGATATCAGATAACGAAATACTCAAAATGATTTTTGGTTTTAAGGTGAAATACCTCCGCCAAAAAAACGGATTGACTTATCAGCAATTAGCTGAAAAATCAGGGATTTCCTTGTCTTATATACATGAGGTGGAAAAAGGGAAAAAGTACCCTAAGCCCGATAAGATAAATTTATTGGCGAAAGCTTTGGGAACGGATTATGACCAAATGGTATCCACACGGGCGGATAAAAAACTACAACCTATTATTGATTTATTGACTTCCGATTTTTTGAAAATATTTCCCTTGGAAATGTTCGGGATAGATACCCATAAACTATTTGAATTATTTTCCAATACACCGGATAAGGTGAATGCATTTATCAGTACCTTATTTAATATCACTAGAAAATACCAGATGAAAAGTGATGCCTTTTATAAAACGGCATTGAGATCCTATCAGGATATGTACGATAATTATTTTCCTGAATTGGAGAAAAAAACCAAGGCATTCAAAAAGGAATTTAAAATAAAGGATAAATTCAAATATTCTGAAAAGGAATTAAAAGGTATTTTATCTGACATTTATGGAATAACTGTAAATGATGAAAAATTAAAAGAATTAAAAAATGTAAAAGGTGTACGTTCTTATTTTTCTGAAAAAGAAAAAACATTGTTTATCCATTCCGGATTAAAGGAATCCCAACGTAATTTTTTATTGACACGAGAAATTGGGTTTCAATATTTGGAATTAAATGAACGTCCGTTTGTTACCCGAATTTTGGAAGTGGAAAGTTTTGATAAATTATTGAATAATTTTAAAGCCTCATATTTTTCTGCTGCATTTTTAATGGATGAGGATAGGGTGGTGAAAGACGTTTCGGCTTTTGCCTTGTTGGCACAATGGGACGGAAATAAATTCTTAGGTTTTTTGGATAAATACAATGTAACTGCAGAGATGCTTTTACAACGGCTGACGAATATTTTGCCGGGTAGATTTGGTTTGAATGATTTATTTTTTCTTCGCCTAACCGGAGAAAATAATTTAAGGCAATTCGGAATTACCAAGGAAATTCATTTGTCGAGATTACACAGTCCATATGCGAATGAAAATAATGAACATTATTGCCGTAAATGGATTTCCTTGAATATCATTAAACGGTTACATACTTCAAGGAGTTTGGGAGATCGCTCGGGAGCAATAGTAGATGTACAGATTTCCAAATATTGGGAAACGGAAAATGAATATTTGTGTATGTCTTTTGCCAAGGCGGATGACTCGAATACGAAAGATGGAGTAAGCGTGACTTTGGGTTTATTAGTGAATAATAAATTAAGGAAATTAATTCGTTTCCTAGGAGATCCGAATTTGCCAAGTAGGGTAGTGAATACGACTTGCGAAAGGTGTGCCATGCCGGATTGTGAATTCCGTGCAGCTCCACCGATTGTGGAAGAGGAGAAATTAAGGGTGGAGAATATTAAGGAAATTCTAGGTGAATTGTAACTTTGAACCATAATGAAATTAACGAAATGAGTAAAGTGTGAGGATTAATCAAAATATTTATAAGAAATATAAAATAAAAGTAACAGAAGATACTTTTGAATCTGATTATGACCATGATACTACGGAGGCAATGATGGAAGGTCAGAGGATTGCCAAGCCTGGAGGTTAATAAGGGGTTTTTATATTTAAATCCTTTATAAAAGACACTTTATGGTTTAGTGTCATTTAGTGTCAAATAAAAAAGGTGATTTGAATTTCAAATCACCTTTTTTATTTTTAGGCTTATGAAAATTACATCTCACTTATCTTAGTCATTAATTCTTCAGTGATGCTATAATCCTCTTCTTTTTCCTTAGCTAATTTAATAGCTTTTTTAGCAGCTTTTTTAGCGGGTCTCTTTTTCCCCAATTTATAATAAAGATGGGCTACCGTATCATTATTCTCATACCGGCTTGCCATTTTTACGGATTTTTTAGCCCATGATAGGGCCTTTTCCAATTGAGCGGT
>JAHDHJ010000307.1 GCA_020631375.1 Saprospiraceae bacterium
AGCAAAACAATGGAAGGAGGAATTGGAGGTCTTTGCAAAAATGATGATTGCATGTAAGGAAGCAGGTTTGTATGTGTCATATTATCAAGGAGAATTACAAGTGCGTTTAGGAATTTCCTCTAAGGAAAAAAGTAGTCTGGTGCTCGAAATACAAACGGAAAAAAACCTTGAATTATATTATAAAGAATACCCTACCGTAAGAGATGAACCAGAACATCGTATCCCATATTTTACGTTTAATAAATCAATTAATGATGATAAGTTATGTGCTATTGCAATAGCTAATAATTATTTGGATGATTTATTGATTTGGAAATTTTCATCCCAGTATTTGAAAGACAACCCTGATCATATTATTTCTTTGAATGAAGTAGTTTTTGTTAATATCGATAAAATTAATGAATTAGAAAAAAACGACAGGCTATGTGGAAGGTTGGTGCTTTAATAATTTATAATTACAGGAAAATATCATTTATTAAATGGAAATCATAACCCCAAAGATTATCCAGAAAGCTCAGGAGTTCATCCAAGAAAAAAAAGCTCCATCTATTTCTATTTTTATTCAGAAAAATGAAGAAATAATTATCAATGAAGCTTTTGGGTATTCGGATATACATAAAAAAATAAAAGCAACTTCGGGAAGTTTATATAATATTGGCTCAATGCTGAAATTAATGACAGCTTCTTGTGTTGCTATTTTAAAAGATAGAGGACTGTTGAGTTTTCAATCTAAAGATTCAAATTTTCTTTCTTTAGATTTTTGTAAAAAAAACAAAAACAGAAAATGTAACCATTCATCAATTATTGACACATACAAGTGGTTTTGATTTAGGTTTTGTGAATGTAGATTTTGAAGAAAAATTCGAGTATTTCAAATATTTGGAAAATGCACTCTTGGAAACAAATGTGATAAATGAACCAGGGACTAAAGTTGCATACAGTAATTGTGGTTACGGATTATTAGGCTTGATTATTGAAAAAATATCAGGACAGAAATTCGAAGATTTTTTAGCAGAAAATATTTTAATTCCTTTAGAGTTTGATAATGTGAATCCTATTTCACTAAACCAAAAAATGAAAAATAAAATAGCAGTACCTTATGTCAATAAACAAGGATTCTTTTTAGACTTAAAGCCTGTACGAGTAAAATATTTTCCATCAGGAGAAGCGTATTTTACATTAAATGATTACGCTAGATTTATTAAAATGCATATGAATGGCGGAATGCATGGGACTAAAAGAATTATTCAGGAAGAAACTATTGAGTCTATGCACCGCAACCAAACAGAAGGTTTTGATAACGGAATTTACGGATATGGTTGTATTTGGCTACTTGACGAAGAACCGAATGTAAAAGAAGAGAAATATGGGAAAGGTATTTTTCATACAGGAGGAGTTGTAGGATACTCTTGCTCCTATACAACCAATGAAAAAGGAAATTATTTTATCATTATAGCGATGAATGTACTTTGGGAATTTAATGCTATGTATGAATTAAGGGATTTTTGCATGGACTTGCTAAATAAAGAATAAATCATTCCAAAAGAATTTCTACTCTTCGATTTGCTTTTCGTCCTTCTTCCGTTTGATTATCTGCAATAGGAAGTGTTTCACCTCTTCCTTTCGCAATATATTGGATTCCAACTTGGTTAATTTTATTCATTAAATAATGAAGTAAACTATTTGCTCTTTTTTGGGATAATTCTAGATTATATTTTTCTGCCCCATTATTATCAGTATGGCCGATAATAATGATTTTTTTTGCTTGTTGTTCTTTAATGAAATTGCAAATAGAGTCTAATTTGGAGAATGCATCAACTTTAATTTGGTATTCATCCGAATTGAAAAATATGTTATTTCCAAAATTAATTTGTTGAGGTTTTGTTTCGACTATTTCTTTTTCTTCAGAACAACTCCCTCTGCGAATTGTTTGCCCTTCAGGGCAAACATCTCCTACATTTTTAGCATTAAAAATAAAACCAAATCGATCAGGGAAGCCTTGGAAATACCATATTTTAATTTTATGAGTTCCGGCTGCCAATCTAAAAGTATCTTTTTTTAATTTCATGGGATGGTCTCCGTCATTGTCCAAAACCAATTGGCCATTAATCCATAATTTAGAGCCGTCATCAGAACTTAAATTAAATTCATAACAACTATTTTCACTAATAGTCATACAAGAATTCAATACCATCCCAAATTTTATATTTTTATCTACACCAGGGAATTTGCCGTGGTAATGTTGGTTAGGAATATTAATTTCTTCCCATTCAATTGTCCCAATTTCTTCGAAATCATAAATATGTTTTCCATATCCTTTTTTCAGCATGTTGTAAGGAATAGAATAAACAGTTCCTTGGAATAAATCGAATTTAGGGTCAATTAATTTTTGGTGATTATCCGATTGTCCAAAAGAAAAAATAGATAAACAGGAAAAAATAAAAAAATAAATCCACTTCATCATTACGTTGTTTTATCACATAATGATGGAGTGGATTATTCGTTACACTTAGACAGGGGGGAATTAAAATAAAATTCAAAATTTAATTTCCAATTCTCAATCTCCTCTGTCTGGTTTTCCACCTTTTAATATTTTTTGGGAATCCATTTCATTAATTAAATCCTGAACCGTTTTTTGTGGATTCTTTTTCATGTATTTTTTTACAATTTGATATCCAATCCAATTAGCGGTTCTTCCAGGAGACTCGGAAGGCATGCCAGGAGAAGTCGGTGTAGGACTTGTATATTTCATATATTCCCTGCGATTTTCAGAATAAAGCAAATCTTCATTTATGAAAAATTCCCAAATTTGAAAAACATTATCCTTACACCATTCAGCCTGATCTCCTGTATATTGCCATTTGATAGAATCTGGAGTATGCGGTAATAAAAGATCCAAAATGTATAATTTCTTCCCATTCTGAATCATTACATCCAATAAGTTTTTGGGAGGATGCTGCCCAAGGAGTTCTCCCGCCATCAATTCCATAGAAGAACTAACAAGATGTTTGGGCGTAAAATTCTTTGATTGATACCTAGGAAAAATTCCTGTATAAGCAGGGAAATCACTGCCCATATAATGTTCCGTTCCTATTACCAATAGTTCTGGTCCATAAGTAAAGCCCTGATATCCGAATTCAGTAATGCAAGTATAAACCTTAGGAATTGGTTGTTCAGGAAAGTAATGATGATAATATTTGAATGCCTCTTCCAAGCCTTGTTCATGAGCTGAGAAATCATCGAATTGAACCATGCAGGTGTCATAGAGCATCTTCATTTGCGGTCCACGCATCAGGTGGGTCAAAACGGCTTGTTCGGAGCTGTCTTGCCAAGCTCTTTCCCGCATCACATTCGGACTCGCATAAATTTCTACAAAATCAGGGTGTGCCTTCACAAGTTCTTTCGCCTTGGATTCGATTAGATTAGAATCAATTCCATACATTTCTTTTTCAAAACGGATTACTTCCAAATCCATTTCTATATGTGAGACATCAGGAATATTTTTACCTTTGTTACAGCTGAACAATATGAATATTAAGAATATTGAAGCAGCAGTATATTTTGAAAATCGTTTGAAATAGGTATTCTTGTAGGACAAAGCTTTTTTCTTTTT
>JAHDHJ010000044.1:0-16226 GCA_020631375.1 Saprospiraceae bacterium
AGACAGTTCCGTATTCTGATTCAATGAGCAAGGATCACATTTGCATTCTTGTATGATAGCAAAGAATAACAAAATACTCGTTACTGCAAGGATGAAAGCTTGTGGTGTAGCGTATAACTTCTTCATTTGCATTTTGTTTTATGGCAGGATGCCCAGCCGATACTTGACCGGCATAGGCTATTCCCCCTCGTTTAATTTTTTGTTTCTAGTAATCGCTGAAGAAGATTTGTAACTTGTGTGGTTTTCCCTCATTGATATACGCAAATATATGCAAATAATCAAGAAATTAAAATTTTATACATATAAAAAATGTTAATAGTGTTAAATTTATCTTTGTAAGTCTAATGTTTTCAATATTAAACACATATAAAATAATATGATTGAATTGTTTTGTTTGTCTAGGTTGGATGGTGTCGAAATTAAATTAACTAATTATGGAGCTAGGCTGATTTCCTTGGTCGTACCTGGTAAATATGGGGTCGAAAAGGATATCGTTTGGGGTTTTAAGTCTCCCGAAGACTATAAGAATGCTCATGAACAGTATTTCGGAGCAACGATAGGGAGATATGCCAATAGGATTTCAAATGGAAAATTCAACTTAGATGGAATAAATCATCAGTTAGAGCAGAACAATTCTACGAACCATTTGCATGGTGGTAAGAATGGCTTCCATAACCGACTTTGGGAAATTAAGGAGAAAACAAATGATTATATAATTTTCTCATATTTCTCCAAAGATGGAGAGGCGGCATATCCCGGAAACGTATCAATAGAAGTCAAGTACGAATTGACCAAAGAGAACGGTTTGAAAATATCCTACCAAGCTACTACAGATAAACCAACACCTTTAAATTTGACCCATCATTCTTATTTTAATCTAACTGGAAATGAGAAAAATTCCATAGATAATCATATCCTAAAAATCAATGCGGATTATTATACACCTGTAAATGAAAACCTCATTCCCTTAGGACATTATGAAAGAGTAGCGGGAAGCCCATTTGATTTCAGAAGCCAAAGATTCATCGGAGATCAGATCAATAGCGAGCATAATCAGATTTTAAGAGGAAACGGTTATGACCATAATTTTGTATTGAAAAGGCAAAACAGCAAGGAATTAATATTGGCGGCAGAAGTGTTTGAACCTATTTCAGGTAGAATGATGCAAGTCATCACCAATCAGCCCGGTTTACAATTTTATACTGCCAATTGGCTGAATGGAAAAGACATTGGCAAAAATGACGAAGCCTACCAAGCCCGTTCAGCATTTTGTTTGGAAACCCAACATTTCCCTGATTCACCTAACCAAACTTTTTTCCCTAGCTGTATTATTAAACCGGAAGAAATTTATGATTATAGTTGTGAATATAGATTTGTCCATTTGTGATTTTACATTAGCATAATTTTTGGTAGTCCACTAGTCCCTTATCTTTAAAAAATCTAATTTAGTTGATTCGGCTTTTCAAAATAGGCATGATTAGGAATTGATTTTTATAAGAACAAAATTAGGGCTTTTGGAAATAAAAACGGTCAGTTTCTTAATTAGACGAGGCATAGAAAACGGGGTTTAGCTTTTAGCTAAATGAATATTTTTGAAATAGCTTGTCAATACAGAGGCATGGAAGTATAATCAGAAAAGAGACATTTTTAGCCTAAAGTGTTAAATACAAACAAGCTCTTATTGTTGTTTGGATTTAGGATCTTCAGAAGATTAGGATATTGTTAGGACCATAGTCAAAATCCCGTATAAAATCCCTAACTTCGGAATACAAAAATTCATCATTCCATAATCCAAAGTTATGATTCGCCAAGTTTTATCCTCTATCTTTTTTATTTGTAGCAGTGTTATTCTTTTACAAGGACAAACAATAAAGGTATTGCCTTATTTACAAAATGCTTCGCCGAATTCCATTCATATTTTATGGGAAACGGATCAAGGGACAGAAAGTATCGTAGAGTGGGGGCTTACGGATGCTTTGGGAAATAGTACGAATGGGACATCAGCACTGAATTTTACGGGTCAGGTACATGATGTGGAACTGGAGGGATTGGATCGGTTTACAAAATATTATTACCGGGTTAAAACGGGTTCCGCTGTTTCGGAAATTTATCAATTCAAAACACCTCCATTTTCTTCGGATAATGAATCTTTCAGGATCATTGCAATGAGCGATATGCAAAAGGATAATAGCAATCCTTTGGTCTATGAAGAATTAATAGAAGACGGCATCATCCATTATTTGGAAAATGACATAGGAGGAGAAATCAGTGATAATCTGGCATTGGTTTTAATACCGGGAGATCTGGTAGATAATGGTTTGAATTATGGACAATGGGAGGATGAATTTTTCAAGCCGTCGGAATCCTTATTCAATCAAGTACCCGTTTATCCTGTTCCGGGAAACCATGAAATCAATACACCTTATTTTTTCAATTATTTTCATCTTCCGGAAAATGGAACAGCAGGTTTTGAAGAGCATTGGTGGTATAAGGATTATGGAAATACAAGGATTATAGGTTTGGATTCCAATTTTCCCTTTGATACCCAAAACCAATTGGATTGGTTGGAGGATATTTTGAATGCAACTTGTGCGAGTGATTCCATAGATTTTGTTTTTGCACAATTGCATCATCCGCATAAATCAGAATTATGGACGCCGGGTGAATCGGATTTTACGGGAGATGTAATTAGTCGTTTAGAAAGTTTTACTACGGATTGCGGGAAACCGAGCATTCATTTTTTCGGACATACACATGGATATTCAAGGGGACAATCGAGGGATCATAAACACCTTTGGGTGAATGTGGCTTCTGCCGGAGGCGCATTGGATAATTGGGGAGAATTCCCTCAATTTGATTATGATGAATTTTCAGTTTCCCAAGATGAATGGGGCTTTCTTTCTGTAGAAGTGAGTGATGGAAATAATCCGAGTGTAACCGTAAAAAGAATCAGCAGAGGAAATGAAACATTGGCAAGAAATAATGAAATCAGAGATAGCCTGACTTTTAGGTTAGAGACTTCACCCGCCCATCAACCGGAAGCTATTTTTCCATTGAATGAAGAAGTCCGACCGGAATGTGTGATTTTAAAAGCAAATGAATTCGCGTCTGATTTTCCGACTGCGACACATGGTCAAAGCCATTGGCAAGTTTCTACAAATTGTAATGATTTTACGAACCTGGTTGCGGATAATTGGAAAAATTATGAAAACCATTATTATAATGTTGATACACAATTGGGTGATGATTTAACGGATGAAGAAATATTGGATTTAAATGAAAATACGAGTTATTGTTGGCGGGTGAGGTATCGTGATCGGGAATTGAATTGGAGTGAATGGTCGGATCCTGCTCCATTTTCAACGACGGTTTCCCAAGGAATAAATAATTTATTATTAAATGCGGGAGCAGAAAATGATATTGATAATTGGGTAGCTACTGAGGGAAATATAGAATCACTTACAGATGGAGAATGCAATGGAATCAGTCCTCATTCTGGCAACCGTTATTTTGCTGTAGGTGGAATTTGTAATGATGCGGCTTTCGGTAGGGCTAGCCAAATGGTGGATGTAAGTATGTATGCTAACGATATAGATAATGGAATTTTACAAGCGAATTTCGGAGGTTTCCTTTCCGATTTTAATGGAAGTGATGTCCCTGCAATGCAATTAATTTTCAAGGATGGAAATGGTGCGGATTTAGGTAATTCAAATACATTATCTTCATTGAATAGTTCTTGGACAATGCTAGGGCTTTGGGTTGATATTCCTATTCAGACTAGAAGCATAGAATTCGAATTAACGGGAACGAGAAACAATGGTCAGGATAATGATAGTTACTTTGATGATTTGTTTTTAATTGTAGGCAATGAAAATGGATCCTGCTCTGAATTTAATACCAGTACGGTGAATACAGAAATTCCAACATTGGAAATTATTCCTAATCCTTGGTTGGATAAAGCGAGTATTCCTATTTCTAATTTGAATGCTTCTGATATAAATATTATTATTAGAAATACTTTAGGGCAAGAAGTCAGTTGTAAAACAATAATTAATCCTGATGAGATTATTATAGAAAGAGGGAATTTGAGTGTGGGAACTTATTTCTTTGTTTTGAAAGATAAGGGAGGTATTATTGGGAATGGTAAATTTATATTGAGGTGATGGGATTTATTGTTCGCTGAGTTGTGCGAGGTGAATAATTCCTAATATACGCTAAGAAGATAAGCCCAAACAAAATGAGTAAATACATTTATGGAATAGATTTCGGGACGAGCAATTCCGCCATTTCTATTTTAGATACGGAAACAAATGAAATCATTAAGACTTTTAATGATGCCTCACTTATTTATTTTCCACAACAGATTTCTAGCCGTTCTCCACTTGAATATTTCGTTGGAAAAATAGCAGTGGAAAAATACGTGGAAAGTGAAATGCAAGGGCGTTTTATGAAATCATTGAAAAAGATTTTACCTAAAAGCAGTTTTACAGAAACAAGGTTATATGGTAAAAAAATAACGGCGGAAGACTTAGTTTGCCTTATCTTAAAATACCTGAAATCCCAAGCGGATACTTATATCAATGAAAATGTAACAAAGGCAATATTTGGGAGACCTGTGGTTTTTGATCTAAAGGAAGAAAAAGATAAACTGGCACAAGAAAGATTATTGAGGGCAGCCCAGATGGCAGGATTTGATGATGTGAATTTTCAAATGGAACCCATTGCTGCGGCATTTACTTATGAACGGAATATCAAAAAAGAAGAGTTGGTTTTGGTTGCGGATTTGGGAGGAGGAACATCTGATTTTACATTAATGAAATTAGGTCCGGATAAAATAAAGAATCCGGATCGGAAAAATGATATTATCGGACAAGGCGGTATTTATATTGGTGGAGATAATTTTGACTCTTCCATTATGTGGAATAAAGGAACTTTTCATTTTGGAAGAGGTTTGACTTATCGTGATTTTTCAAACATAGTAGATGTTCCCAAAAGTTTTTATCTCAATATTTGTTCTTGGGAGAAAATGAATTTTTTCGATAGTATCCGAATGCAAAGTAATTTGAAAAAATTCCTGCACCTTACTGGAAACCATCCCAGATTTCAAAATTTAGTTACTTTAATAAAAGACAATTTAGGCTATGCTATTTTTCAATCCATAGAAAAAACAAAAATAGATTTAAGTGATAATGAACAAATTATTTTCGAATTTTCAAAGAATGGAATTGAAATAAAAGAACCCATTTCCATAGAAGAGTTTTCCAAGGAAATCATAATAGAAGATTTGACAAAAATCCAAGATTATCTTTTAGGGTTTTTAGAAAAGTCAAAAGTGAAAGCAGATGAAATAGACACGGTTTTTATGACTGGCGGAACATCTATGGTCAGACCAATAAAAGATTTTATGATCGATTTATTCGGAAAAGAAGCGATTAAATCCGGTGATAATTTCAATAGTGTTGTCAATGGTTTGAGTTATAGTCATGTGCTATTTTAGGAATGGTGAAATAAAAAATGCTCATCTTTTATAAAAGAGATGAGCATTTTTTCAAAATATTATCCAAAATTCTACATGGTCAAAATTAGAACTTTGACCACGTAGAAAACCATGCAATATTTTACATATTATTAATTATTTCCGTACCAAACTGAGAACATTTCAACTTCTTAGCTCCTGTCATCAATCTGTGGAAATCATAAGTTACCTTTTTCTTATCAATAGCCCCTACGATACCTTTGATGATCAAATCCGCAGCTTCATTCCATCCCATGTAACGGAACATCATTTCACCGGAAAGAATAACTGAACTAGGATTCACTTTGTCTTGACCGGCATACTTAGGTGCAGTACCATGAGTCGCTTCGAATATTGCCAATCCGGTATCGTAATTGATATTTGCTCCGGGAGCAATACCTATTCCTCCCACCATTGCAGCCAATGCATCCGATACATAATCTCCATTCAGATTCAATGTTGCTATGACGGAATATTCAGCAGGACGAGTTTGGATTTGTTGTAGGAATGCATCAGCTATGGAATCCTTGATAAGGACCTTACCTTTGTCCAATGCTTTTTTCTGAGCAGCATCCGCAGCAGCAGCTCCTTTTTCAGCCTTGATCCTATCGTATTGGTTCCAAGTGAAAACTTTGTTCTTGAATTCTCTTTCTGCCAATTCATAACCCCAATCCTTGAATTTACCCTCAGTAAATTTCATGATGTTTCCTTTGTGTACCAAAGTAACAGATGGTTTCTTATTCGCAATGGCATATTTGATAGCCGCACGAATCAGACGTTCTGACCCCTCCAAAGAAACCGGCTTGACACCCAAAGAAACAGTCTTAGGGAACCGGATTCCTGTAACACCCATTTCTTTAATCAAGAATTTCTTCAATTTATTCAAATCCCTAGTTCCTTTCAAGAATTCTATTCCTGCATAGATATCTTCTGTATTCTCGCGGAAGATAACCATATCTACTTTCTCAGGATGAACAGATGGGGAAGGTACGCCCTTGAAATATTGTACTGGACGTACACAAGCATACAAATCCAATTTTTGTCTCAATGCAACATTCAAGGATCTGATTCCACCTCCTACCGGAGTTGTCAATGGACCTTTTATGGCAACTTTATATTCTTCAATGGTGTCCAAGGTTTCCTGTGGCAACCATTTCTTAGTCGTGTCATATGCCTTTTGTCCGGCAAGGACTTCTTTCCAAAAGATTTTCTTTTTACCTCCGTAGGCTTTTTCTACAGCTGCATCCAATACCCTTTCGGCAGCAGCCCAAATATCAGGTCCGATTCCATCCCCGATGATAAATGGGATAGCCGGTTTATTGGGTACTTTAAGTTTTCCTGTTTTGGTTAAGGTGATTTTTTGTCCACTCATGCTAAAGACTTATTTTATTTTCCGACCTTGCGGAAATATTTAATAAATATATTAGGAATCAATTTGATTAAAGTTTAAGGTTTGGTAAAACAAATTTTCCTAAAAACAATGCAAAAGTAATAATTAATACTAAATTTTACATTATGAAGATTTCAACAATTCTCTTTACCCTACTATTTGGCGGGTCTTTCATCCTTTTTTCCTGTAATCAGAGTAAAAATATTGATAATAAGGAAACAAATTCAGAAGAAAAAGGCAATATGGGATGCGATAAAACCGCAACAGTCATGAATTATAAGGGCTTGGACGGCTGTAGTTATTTATTGAAATTGGAAGACGGTTCTTTTTTGTCTCCTACGATTAAAGACCCAAAAGTTTTTGATTTCAGGGATTTTGCGAAAGCAAAAAGAGTATCCATCAGTTATGTCAATACCTCAGGAATGATGAGTACTTGCATGAAAGGGAAAATTGTTGAAATTAAATGTTGTTCAATAATAGAGGAAGGCGAGCCGATGAAGCCTGCAACCGATGAATTCTAGAATTGGAATTTGTTAATCAATTAATCTTATAATAATATCAATGAATCCGAATCTCGATCCGAACAAAGAAAATTTGTCACCAGAAGAAGTTCAGGTGGACAAAGCATTGCGACCAAAATCCTTAAAGGATTTTAGTGGGCAACCTAAGATTGTTGAAAATTTGGACGTTTTTATCCAAGCTGCCAAGATGAGGGAGGAGGCATTGGATCATGTTTTATTGCATGGTCCTCCGGGCTTGGGGAAAACTACATTGAGCCACATCATTTCCTTGGAAATGGATGCGGAAATGAAAATGAGTTCCGGACCCGTTTTGGAAAAACCGGGAGACCTTGCCGGTTTATTAACTAATTTGAACGAGGGTGATGTTTTGTTCATTGATGAAATACACCGTTTGAATAATGTAGTCGAAGAATACCTTTATTCTGCAATGGAAGATTATAGGATTGATATCATGATTGATAGTGGTCCGAATGCTAGAAGCATACAAATTAATTTGAATCCATTTACGCTTGTCGGAGCGACGACCCGTATGGGTTTGTTGACTGCCCCGATGAGGGCAAGGTTCGGGATTACTTTTTTATTGGATTATTATGATGTGCCTACACTTACGAATATTATAAAACGTTCTGCCGCTATTTTAAATGTTCCGATTGATGAATTGGGTGCGAAAGAAATCGCAGGAAGAAGCCGGGGAACGCCTAGGATCGCAAATGCTTTATTGAGGAGAATCCGGGATTTCGCACAAGTAAAAGGAAACGGTTCTATCGATATCGAAATTGCAAAATATGGTCTGGAAGCATTGAATGTGGATAATAGTGGTTTGGATGAAATGGACAATAGGATCCTTTCTACTATCATCAATAAATTCAAGGGCGGTCCTGTCGGGATTTCTACCATTGCCACTGCTGTTGGCGAAGAGGCAGGAACAATCGAGGAAGTGCATGAGCCTTTTTTAATTATGGAGGGTTATATCCAGCGAACACCTCGTGGACGAGAAGTCACCCAAAAGGCTTATGAGCATTTGGGAATTGTTCCTCCCACTCAGATGGGGAAATTATTTTGAAAGGGTGGAATTATATTTTAATAAATTTCTATTTTCCAATTGATGGATTCCAAAAAAATAATTAGCTCATTTATTGGCTTCGTTTTCGTTTCGATAATTTATTATTTCATTTGCCAATACTTTCCCGGTTTGCCGGGTTATCACCAATTTCATTTTACGCCGGAAAAATATAATTCCGAATTAAATCGAATTAATTCTTCTAGGAAGAAATTAAATGAAGAATTCAATCTTTCCATTGACAAAAAAAAGACATTACAAAAAACGGCACATTTATTTCAAGATGAATTGGATATGAATTTATTTCCGTATTGGTTCGGTACGGATTATGATTTTTATGGCAAGACAGAAATACCAGGGAAAGGAGAAATTGCTTGTGGTTATTTTGTTACCACATTATTAGAGGATATGGGGCTGAAAATTGACAGGGAAGCTTTAGCTAAAATGGCTTCTGAAAAAATGATCCAAGAACTCGTCCAAGCCAAACATATAAAAAGATATTCCAATCAGCCTCTAGGGAAAGTAATTTCCGATATCGAATTTAATGGGAAAGCTGTTTATATAATTGGGCTGGACACCCACACTGGTTTTATTATACATAATGGCGAAAATATTTATTTTATTCATGCGAGTGGTCGGCATCCTTGGCAAGTAATAGAAGAAGAAGTGATAGATAGCAAAGTCCTTAATAAGTCAAAATACCGTGTCACAGGAAACCTGACAAAAGACACTATATTATTGAAAAAATGGTTAAATAATTAAAATTAATTTGAAATAACAATAGCAATACATACATTGCATTTAAATTGGTAAGGCAACCAACTCTCCAAAAGAAAACTAATACACAATTTACACAATTTATATTTTTTTGACTACCTGTCTTACCAATACTATTAAAATTTAGATAATTAAAAATTAGATTGTAATTCAACCTGGTTTTTTGAACGGGATTTTTTCATGCATTGGTTTTTTCCATATGCCTTTTGGCGTTTGTGAAAAGTGTAATACAATGCTTTTAATCTTCCTTAGTTCTCACACAGTTACACAATTATTAGGTAAATAAATTTTTAAAAATCCTATTGAAGTAAAATAATAAATAAAATATCAAACTAATTATTTTCATGCCTTATTTTATAGTAAGGATAAAGAATGCATTGTCCAAAACTAAAGTAAATTATTTTTAGTTTTAAATATTTCCGTTTCTTTTTTTGAGAAAACCAATCTGATGATTTTATTTATTTTTTGTTCTCATGTAGGGGTCAAATTATTAATGAAATGAAAATCGGTATTTATGTGGATGCATCCAATATCAGTATGAGTGGAGGATATGCGATGCGTTATGATATTCTAAAGGAATATTGTTTGGATAATATTACCCCATCGAGGATGATTACTTACTTGGCTTATGATAAGGAGAGGGCCAAAGAGGATTCGATTTACAGAAATAAACAACAGAACTACTTTTCTATACTTCGTAATTTCGGATACAAAATTGTCATTAAACACATTAAAAGATTTATTGACGAAAGCGGTGTGGAAATTACAAAAGCTAATGCTGATCTGGACATGGCTATAGATATAATTATGCAAGCCAAAAATTTGGATAAAGTAATTATATTGACCGGTGATGGAGATTTTAAAAGGGTTGTTCATGTCATACAAAATATGGGTGTCCGAGCAGAAGTAATTGCCTTTAAAAATGTCTCAAGGGATTTGATTTTCGAGAGTGACACTTACACTTCCGGCTTTGTTATTCCTAATTTAGTACCTGTCGAAGATCAGGAATTCGATGAATGGGGGTTACTTGGTTCTAGGGTTCGGGGCGTTTGTTATGAAATACAATATAAACATACTTTCGGTTTCTTTAAATACATGGACTTAGATTATAATTACCAGCCTGTATTCTTCCATTTCTCAGAATTACCAAATGGATATCCTCCAAAACATGAGGGCATTTATGAATTTGATTTAGAAGAAAATGAAAAAGGAACTTTAGCTAAGAATATTAAGTTTGTTTATTAGTTTCTATTGCCAGAATAATTCAAAAAAGCCAACATCATTATTTGATGTTGGCTTTTTTTTAATTGAATTTGAATTTCCTCCTTTCATATTCTCCGAAATAGATTTTATTTTATTTTATTTACATTTGGTGAAGCAAACCCAAAATGTACATGGAATTTAAAATTAGCAATAAAACAAGGCTAGAGCATAGACAGTTATCCCAATTGTTACGAAAAGTCTATGGAATCAATACGAAAGCCAATGTTTCATTCAGTAAACATGGTGGATTCATTGTAGATGTACTCAAGGATTTTTCCAATATCAGTTATAATCTCGCAATAGCAGATTACGTTCCTAGCGAAGAAGAAAAGAATTTCATGTTGCAGGTCATAAAAGTTATTTTCTTTCCTACTGGAAATAATAATGGCAAAATACTTGAAACCATTAAAAAGCAAATATTAAGTTTTGAAACAAATAATCCGGAAATAGATAGTCCCATCTATGTGATTGAAAAAGCAAAAGGGTTTGATAAGATAAACAAAACCAAGCATGCTGATGAAATAAGAGACCTGATTGTTAGTTATGCAGAGACCTTGACCTTAGTAGATGGATTTGAATCAGTAAGGGAATTCGAAGTTTTGGAAACTTTCAAACTTTGGATCAACGATTGATAAAGAATAGTTATTGGTTTAGGTAAAGAAGCTGTTTGAATTTAAGACTTAGAATTTGGTTAATTTTCTTTCTAAATCCAAACAGCTTCTATCATACTCTTACATCCTTTCGGGAATATCAATACCCAATAAATCCATACTTGAAGCCAAAGTGTTCAAAGTGGATTCCGTAAGTGCTGCCCTGAATGATTTGGCATCTTCAGTTTCCGCTCTGATTACCGACAAGCCACTATTGAAGAATTTATGGAAATTCTTGGCTAATGCGTAGCAATAATTGGCAACGTGGGATGGATCATAATCTTCGGCAGCATCCCTGACGACTTCCGGATAGGAATGTATCAATTGTAATAATTCCTTTTCCGGTTCTTTAATATCCGAGTATTGGGCGATAAGCCCTTTGTCATATTCACCTAATTTTCTCAGGATGGATCGACATCTTACCCCGGCATTCTGAACGTATGGTCCCGTTTGTCCTTGCATGTCCACAGATTCGGCAGGATTAAAAATCATGGACTTCTTAGGGTTGACTTTTATGATGAAAAATTTCAATGCTGCCAATCCTATTTGCCTGAATATTTCCTCTTGCTCTTCTTTCGGAATTCCTGCCAAGGCTCCGATTTCTGTTGCTGCATCCGAAGCTTCTTTTATAACTTCTGCCATTAAGTCGTCAGCATCGACAACGGTTCCCTCTCTGGATTTCATTTTTCCGGAAGGAAGATTCACCATTCCATAGGATAAATGATGGCAACCCTTGGCAAATGGTTCTCCCAATTTATCCAAAATGGCGAAAAGTGCCTTGAAGTGATAATTCTGCTCGTCCGCAACGACATAAATCATCTTTTCCGTTCCAAGTTCTTCATATCTGACTTTGGCAGTCCCGATGTCTTGGGTCATATAAACAGAAGTTCCGTCGCTTCTCAGAACAAGTTTGTGGTCCATTTTTTCGGATTCCAAATCTATCCAGACAGAACCGTCTTCCTTTTTGTAGAAAGTACCTTTTTCCAATCCCTCATTGATGATGTCCTTACCTAAAAGATAGGTGTCGGACTCATAATAAAGGGTATCGAAATGTACGCCCAAGTTTTTATAAGTTGTTTCGAATCCCTCATAAACCCAACCGTTCATCTTATTCCAAAGATCTTTGACTTCTTTGTCATTATCTTCCCATTTGAGGAGCATGGCTTTGGCTTCGGCACCTAGTTGGCTGTATTTATTGAAGTATTCGTTTTTATATTTTTTAAAGAATTCTATAACATTCTCCTCTTTTACTTCCTTTTCTTTCAAAAGGGATTTTGCAGCATCGCTTTCTTGCCATTTTGCATATTCCACCTTGAATTTAGTTTCAAAAAAGACATACCATTGTCCTACGAAATGGTCGCTTTTTATACCCTCGGATTGTGGTGTTTTTCCCTCACCGAACTTTTGCCAAGCCAACATGGATTTGCAAATTGCAATTCCCCTATCATTGATAATTTGTGTTTTAACAACGTCATTCCCAGCTTTTTCCAATATTTTGGCAGTTGACCAACCAAGGAGAATATTTCTAATGTGTCCAAGATGAAGAGGCTTGTTCGTATTCGGCGATGAAAATTCGACAAGTGCTTTTTTGCCATTTTTTTTGCTTTCGCCAAATGTCTCATTAGTCAATACATCCGCTAGGAATGTTTTCCAATATTCATCACTGACGGACAAATTGAGAAAGCCCTTTATGACATTGAATTTTGTGAATTCTTCTACATTTTCTATCAAATAGACTCCGAGTTCTTCGGCGATTTGGTCGGGGCGTTTTTTGGCTTGCTTGCTAAATGGAAAAGTAACAACTGTATAATCCCCCTCGAATTCCTTTTTCGTCACATTGATGATTAGGTTTTCGGAACCCATATCCATATCATACAAAGCTTTCAGTGCTTTGGGTACTTTGTCGTATATGATGTCCAGTATGTTCATTCTTAATGGTATTTTTTTATGTTATGACAAGCGACGCAAAGTTATAATTATTATACTAAGTAAATATTGAGATCCAAAGATTTTTAGGTTTTTAGGTGAAATAGCATTCCTTTGTTGCTCATTTAAATAACTAAAGATCAGTATTAATTGTTCCTAAAGCGTCATTTTTATTTGGAATACCCTAGAATCTGGCTATATTCATGTTAGAGGTAAGCAAAAAACAACAATAAGTATTCGTAAATTGGATGAAAAAGATAAGGGAGAATTTCTTCAAGATGTTATTAATTTTATCAGAAAATATACTCTTAGAAACAGAGAAAACATGGAATTGAAATTTGATAAAAAGGGGCATTTGATACCATATGAAAGAATAAATTTAAGGATTGAGGACTTTGAAGAATTCTTTATCAATAATTTTAACACAAAATCAACAAGAAAGGGAATTTTTCAATCCTACTTGAAATTTATTAATGATTTTAAAGAAGAAATCACTTCTGATTTCACACAATGGATTGATGGAAGTTTTGTGACCCAAAAGACAAACCCAAGAGATATAGATTTTGTCACACTAATTGAACACGAAGTTTATAAAGAAAAACGGAGTGAAATTGATGATAAGTTTAGACTAAGCAGAGCCAATGAAATATACAATGTAGATGCCTATACAATTGAAATTTATCCTGAGGGGCATGGAAAACATAGCATTTCAAAAATAGATTTAGTATATTGGGATAATTGGTTTAGTAAGACTAAGAAGAATTGGGCAAAAAAGACTTTTTCAAAAGGATACATTGAGATAAGGTTTGGAGACAAAGATAAAGGCTAATAAATATTAAGTATTTAATTGTTTAGAATATGAGTAATTCAAATATAGTGAATGATAAAATAGTAAGGGTTTCAGATATTCTTGAACAAATAGATGAACTCAATAAAATGATAAAAATCCATGAGGATAACTCTGAATCTTCTATGTTGAAACAATATCAATACATGAAAAATCAGTTTTTAAGTGAATTAAATTCCATTCTCAATGATTTCCAAATTACAATTAAAGCGGCTTAGGAACCTTATTAGGATTACTTAATAAAAAGAAAAAGTAAGAACTAATACAAAGACTAGGGTTAATACACACAACAACATTTAACTACTTCCATCATAATGGGGAGAGAACTAACAAGATGGGTTTCAGCATTTTCTTCCAGACTTTGGGCTGGAATGATTATGGCATTTCTGTTAGGTCAGGTCTTGGGGATGAATGAAATGGGCTATGCTTCGATCAGTATTTTCATACAAAGTATGTTGTTTGTTCTTTTAGCGGCTTCCTCATTTATTTTATTGAATCATTATGCCGACCAAAGGGCTGATAGAATGAAATGCGAATTGAATGAAAACTCCACTCGCTTTCAAAATTTCCCTACTGCCAATAGAATGTTGTTTATGGGACTAAGCTTAATGCTGACTTCATTCGCGTCCTTGTTCTTCTTAGCCCAATCTTTACCATTAATGAAAATTATCCCTTTGGGAATATTAGGATTTTTGATATTCGGAATGTATTCCTTTCGACCAGTAAGGATGAATTATCGGGGAGGCGGCGAAATTTTGGAAATATTGGGAGTGGCAGTATTATTGCCATTGTTTTCCAGTTTTCTCTATACGAATTCTTTTGAATTTAATTATATACTGTCTCTTGTACTGCCTTTTGCATTATTGGTTTTAGGCAATTCCGTCGCCCATTCATTGGTGAATGAGAAAAGTGACAAATATGCAGGGAAAAGAACTTTGGTTACGGTCTTGGGTTTTAAATCCTCCCGTTTATTCATAGAGTATTCTTTGTTGGCTTTTTTACTGTCATTAATAATTTTAAAATACTTCATAGGACATCCTGTCCCTTGGATTTTCATGGCTGTTGCATCAGTTGTTATTTTTTATTTTTATTCGAAAATAAAAAATATCCCGCCCAAGATTCAATTGACAAAAAAAGATTCTATCAATGCCTTTGAATTTTATATGAACAGCGCGACAATCTTTGCAATGGGTATTGTGAATTTTGGAATTCTTTATGATTATTTGGTGAGACCTTGATAGTAAATAATCTCTATGTTTTTTGATGGATCTTATGAATGATTAGGATTAGTTTTTTCCATTTTTTGAAATAATAAAGCCAAACTCATTCCTGAAACTAAATGCCATATTCCCCACCATGCTACGATGATAGCCATGCCTCCTAGGTTGGGGAAAAAATTAAATACAATGACAAGTCCGATTCCTGAATTTTGAACTCCTGTTTCTATAGCAATGGTTTTCCTTTCTTTTCTTTTCAATCCCATTAGTTTTGCAAAATTATAAGCCAAGAATAATGTGAGCCCATTATGCAATAAAACCAACCAGAAAATAATGTGAAATAATTGAATGAAATGTTCAAAATTACTAGCGAATGCACCAATAATTAAAATTGCAAAAATAGCAATAGATGTTTTTTGTAAATGTTTTGAAATAGAATTAGTTATTTCAGGAAAGAACTTAGAAAAGAGCATTCCTGAAATTAAAGGCATGAACAATAGGAGAAATGATATTTTTAATATACCAATATAATCTACGCTGACTTCATGTATTAAGCCTGCGGTTATAGGTGATAGAAATGACCAAAAATAAAACCCGAGAGGAATAGCAAAACCTGAGACTAATGTTGCTATGGAAGTTAGAGAAATGGATAAGGCAGTATTTCCTTTAGATAATAAGGTAAAAAAATTAGAGATATTTCCTCCTGGACAGACAGCAACTAATAATAACCCTAAAGCTATGCTGGGCTGGATAGGAATAAATTGAATTAATAAAACAGTGATTAATGGTAATAATAAATATTGGGAAATGATTCCAATAAGAATCATTTTAGGATTTTTGAATACTTCATTGAAATCAGACCATTTTATTTCTAAGGCAACAGAAAACATGACTAAGGATAATATGGAATTGACCCAGAAAAGACTTTCTGCATTGAAATTAATATTAATCTGATCTAGGTTTTCCATATGATTCGATTCAGTAGCCTAAGTTTATTCTAAAATAATTCGAGTGCGTTTTTTCCACTGTTTTTCATTCTCTTAATATTGAAATCGCAGCT
>JAHDHJ010000044.1:16236-22138 GCA_020631375.1 Saprospiraceae bacterium
CAGTGCATTTTCGATGGCTGAAATCGTAGAAATCAAATCGCTATGATTTACGGCTCCCATATGACCGACCCTAAAATAATTGCCTTTAATTTCTTTTAATAATCCTCCGGCAATGATGATGCCCGCTTTGGAAACTTCTGCTCTGAACTGATTTCCATCAATATTTTCCGGATAATAAACGGCTGATAAAGTATTGGCGGCAATGTTTTTATTGTCAGGAATAATATTCATTCCCAAAGCAGAAATAGCGGCTCGGAATGCTCGGGCTATTTTTTCATGCCTTGAAAAACGGGTATCCATTCCTTCTGCAAGAATATTTTTTAAACTGACTTCTAATGCAAGGATTAAATTTACAGGAGGAGTACCGAAGTATGAGGCTTTCCGTTCTTGGTAAGCTTTCATAATCGGCAACCAATTATGGAAATCCGCATAATAATTGGAGACCGGACTTGTTCTGTTTTTCCAAGTAGAAATAGCATTTTCAGAAGCGACCAAAAGTGCCAATCCCGGAGGAACACCAATTGCTTTTTGTGAAGCAGTAAGTACAATATCAATATTCCATTCTTCCTGTCGGATTTCTTCTCCCGCTACCGAACAGACACCATCCAAAATACTGATTACATTATATTTTTTGCCCAATTTTCCGAAAGGAATAGGATTATTCATTACTCCGGTAGAAGTATCCACATGAGTGAAAGTCATTAATTTATAATCCTTTTTCTGAAGTTCTTCTTCTATCGATTCTAGCGAAACAGTTCTACCGATTTCCGCTTCCAAGATCGTAACATTCGCACCATATCTTTTTAGAATATCCGCAAAACGCTGACCGAAATATCCGGTAGAAATGACTAAGGCATTATCACCTTGTTCTATCATATTCGCTGCTGCGATATCCATCGCCAATGTACCTGAACCGGCAACAACAAATGCTTGTCCTTTAGGACAAAGCCAAACTTCTTTCATCATGTCCAGAACATTCCCGAATGCCTCTATAAAGTTCGGAGCGACATGGCTGGTTGTTGGGATTGACATCGCTTGTAAAACTTCCGGTTCGAATTCTATCGGTCCCGGAATCATTAATAATTTTCTTCCTTTCATTATTTATTGTTTAGTTCTGCAAGGTAATATTAAAAAAAGAAAACATGAGCCACCCCGAATTTCCAAATTATTGGAGATTCGGGATTTTTAGATGAAATTAATTGGATAATCAAGTTGCTGAAACTAGTGAAACTAAAGAAAGTTTGTTTTCCTCGTTAGCATAGTGAGTTGATTCCGTTAAGAATTTCCGAAGCCTTGGAGGAAATTTAGGAATTTGCGAACGGTTTCCGACCGGAGGGAGGAAAATGCCTTAGAGGAAATGCCCTTTTTTGGTTCGTTTTTTGGGCAAACAAAAAATGAACATAAGAAGAATTAAACTATTGTTATTCATGGGTTTATTTA
Organism: Saprospiraceae bacterium; assembly: GCA_020631375.1. GTDB lineage: Bacteria > Bacteroidota > Bacteroidia > Chitinophagales > Saprospiraceae > JAHDCE01. The sequence goes on from JAHDHJ010000044.1 coordinate 17,677, forward strand.
GTTTCGTAAGCATAAGAAAGAACCTAGTTTTATGGTAAGCAATAGTTTTTTCAATGTAAACCAAAATTCGGGATGGCTCATGTTTAAAATTGTCATTGTAAATACTAAAGAGTAAATGAATCTAAGCTTCCACTAGGACTTCACTTTCCTTAAACACAACACCATATTTTTCCAACTCTTCCAAAACAGGTTCATAAACTTCGCTCATTACAGGAATATTCACACCCGTTGTCGTGATTTTCCCATCTATGATTAATTTGACAAAAATGCCCATTGGTAAACCGACCAATCTCGCCATTGCCGTATCATTTTCGTCCTCGCCTTTCATGACCATTGAGGAAACGACATGGTATTCTTTTCCATCTAATTGATAATCAATTTCATGTTGCATGATAATCATGTCTTTGTCTCCGGGAGATAATGACCATTTGCTGAGCAACAAATGTTCTAGAATCAAGGCGGGAGTTGCATTCGCAACATTGATTTTTATTTTTCGGAATAAGCCGAGCCATTCCAATTTATCCATCACATCGGAATCTATTTCTTCACCTAGAAATGCAGCCATCCTTTCTTTTACAGAACCGGTTCCTCTAGGCAAATAAGCATTCATCCATTCATGGTAAGTGATTTTATCCGCATCGTGGATAGGGTAGGAACCATCAGTCAAACCGATTTGTACCAAAGCATTCCAAGCGTCACAGAATCCTTGACATCGCAATGTTCCCCTTATGATATTGGGAATGCCCTCTACGCCGTAAATTTCACGATAGAGTAGGGAGTCCCTATTGGCATAAGCCTCATATTTCCCCATTCCGGGAACATCTATGGTAACATATTCCTTGAACAATCTGGAGTAGGGCGTGTATTTATATTTCCCATCTTCCATATATTGCGCAGTTCCCTGACCTGCCAAAACAACATTCCTCGGATTCCAAGTGAATTTGTAATGCCAAGGGTTCGTATCACTCTCGGGGGCAATTAATCCTCCGGTGTAGGATCTGAAATTTGTGATTTCTCCACCTTTAGCCCTGATGTCATTTAGCAATTTCATGGCGGACATATGGTCGATGCCCGGATCCAAACCCATTTCTCCCATAAAAATAAGGGAAGCGTCTCTCGCCTCATCTCCCAAACGGTACATTTCTTTGGAAACATAGGAAGCGGTAACGAGGTGTTTTTTATATTTAATACAATCGGTTGCCACCAATAAGTGCAAATGTGCAGGCAATAAGGAAACCACAATGTCATGACGGCTAATCAAATCCATCCGGTCATTTTGTTTGTTCACATCGAGCCAAGCGCTTCTTCCATTAGGATGGTTGTTGATTCGCTTTTCCGCTTGTTCCGGATCGGAATCCGCCACTGTTACAAACCAACCTCTTTCGGCTGCATTTTCCAAACAATAATTTATACAGGCAGATGCGGATCTTCCCGCACCGATTATTAGAATATTCTTCATTTTTATAATTATAATCTTTGAATAGCCTTTTATTCTCCATTAATAATAGACTATGATTGAATCAGAACACAATTTTACATAAATTCGAGGTTCGGCAATAAGAAATCTTTTGTTTTTTACCTTCCAATGACTAAATAATATCTTTTTGAAAAAGAATGGATGTATTACAGTTTATCGTTTTATCATTGGTCTAGCCTAAATATTTAGGACTTGCCGTTCCTCTGGAATGACAAAAAGAATTGCACCCGAAAAATTTTAGTTTTATTCAATTGAAAATTGATATGAAGAAATTTACTATAAATACGAATATAAATATTTACGAGTCGGAACAGGAATTGGAATTAGCCGATCAAAAATTAATGGAAGAAGCTACTGCCTCTGTTAAGAAATCGTATTCGCCTTATTCGGGTTTTAGGGTTGGTGCTTCTGTATTATTGGACAATGGGAAAATATTGAGTGGAGCGAATCAGGAAAATGCTTCATTTCCGCTTTGTCTTTGTGCAGAAATGGTTGTCCTATCAACAGTTTCCTCAGAATATCCCGATGCGAAAATATTGAAAATGGCTATTACCATCAAAAGTATGAAACAAGTTGTGGAAGTTCCGATTTCTCCTTGTGGTGCTTGCAGACAAACGATATTGGAATTTGAGAACCGGCAAAAAAAAACAATCCGGATTTTTCTGAAAGGGGAAGTTGGAGCCGTGTATGAAGTGGAATCTATAAAAGCTTTGTTGCCTTTGTCATTTGATGGTTCTGTTTTATAAGAGCTTGTTTAAGAGCCCAATTCCAATTGGTTTTTTACCAAGTGGAAATATGCTCCTTTTAGGGCTGTGAGTTGCTTATGTGTTCCTTGTTCTACGATTTCGCCACTTTCCAATACTATGATATTATCGGCATTCTTAACCGTACTCAAACGGTGGGCAACAACTACGACCGTCCGATCCACAAAAAACTCTTCCAAGTTTTCCATGATGATCATTTCATTGTAAGCGTCCAACGAATTTGTAGCTTCATCAAAGAAAATATAATCCGGATTTTTATAAACTGCTCGGGCGATAAGAATCCTCTGTTTTTGCCCTTGGCTTAAGCCAATACCCTCTTGTCCGATTTTTGTATTGTAGCCTAAGGGAAGACTTTCTATGAATCCTTGGATATTCGCTGTCTTAACAGCTTTCAATAGTTTTTTCTTATCAATTTTACTTTCTCCCAAGGTTATGTTTTTAGCGATGGAATCCGAAAAAATATATCCTTCTTGCATCACTACGCCGCATTTGTGCCTCCACAATCTATTTTGGATATTATCCAGTTTTGTTTCCCCTAGTTTCACTTGTCCTTCTGTCGGTTGGTAGAAATTAAGCATCAATTTCAATAGTGTAGTTTTTCCACTGCCACTCGTACCAACGATAGCAGTAGTTTTTCCTTGTGGAACAATTAAATTAATATTTCTCAAAACCCAAGGAGATTCCGGACCGGAATACCTAAAACTCATGAAATCGAAAATCAAATCACCTTTTTCTGGCAAGATATCCATTTTTTCTTCTAAAATTTCCTCATCATCCTGATCATGGATTTCTCCCAATCTTTCCAAACTGATTTTGGCATCCTGTCCCATTTGGATGAAATTCATGAAATCCTGAACGGGCCCATTCAATTGCCCGATGATATATTGGACAGCCAACATCATTCCCAAAGTCATTTGACCATCTATTACCGCCTTGGCGGCAATGAAAGAAATAATGATATTCTTGAATTCATTGACGAAAGTCGCACCTGCGGTTTGCCATTGCCCCAAGGCAAGACTTTTCACACCTACCCGGTATAATGCGGCTTGGACACCTTCCCATTTCCATCTTTTTTCCTTTTCCGCATTATGCAATTTGATTTCATGCATTCCACCAATCAATTCGATAAGGATATTATGGTTTTCCGCCATTTTGTCAAAACGCTTGTAGTCCAATTCCTTACGCCATTTCATGAAGAGCAGAATCCAAATGATATATATGAATGTGGCAACAATGAAAATGATGAAAATCGTAGGATTGTATAAAAATAAGACGATTGAAAAAATGAAAACCGTAAAAATCGAAAACAAGGCATTCAGTGTAGTAGAAGTCAGGAAAGTTTCTATCCTTCTGTGATCCTGTATTCTTTGGAGGATGTCACCCGTCATTTTAATATCAAAAAATTTGAGGGGCAATTTCATGAGTTTGATGAGGAAATCTGAAATCAGACTGATATTTACCCGCATACCAATATGCAACAATATCCAACTCCTAATAAAACTCACTGCAGTTTGGCTGAAGAAGAGCATGAGTTGGGCAGCAAGGATAATATAAATGAATCCAATATCCTGATTGTCAATTCCGTAATCGACAATGGACTGGGTTAGGAAAGGGAAAATCAATTGTAATAATGAGCCAATAACCAAGCCCAATATCAACTGAGCCAATAAGGCTTTATACCTAAATACATGCCGATATAAATGCCACCAATTTTTTCTATCAATGACTTCGCCATCATTTTCATAGAATTCGGTCATCGGTTCCATCATCATGATAATGCCTTCCCGATTTCCGTCTTCGTCCACATCACTTGCCCAATGTTTTAGGAATTCCTTTTTATCATATTTGATTTTGCCAATACCCGGATCTGCAACCCAGACTTTCTTATTGCTGATTTTATAAACGGTAATGAAATGATTCTGTTTCCAATGTACAATAGCAGGTAAAGGTACATCGTCCACCATGGTTTGGTAGTCAACTTTAGCGGCAACAGTCCGCATACCTATGGACTCAGCAGCTTCACTTATGCCCATGAGGGATACCCCCTCGCGATCGACATAACTACGATCACGGAGGTATTCCATAGAATAATGCTTGCCATAATATTTAGCAATCATGCGAATGCAAGTTACACCGCAATCCATGCTATCCGGCTGCTTGTAAAAAGGAAATCTCACTGGCTAATAATTATTCAAAAAATATCGTTTTCTCATAGTAGATA
>JAHDHJ010000045.1 GCA_020631375.1 Saprospiraceae bacterium
TACCCTATCGAATGTTCTTTTTTCTACAAATTCTGCTGCCACTTTCTTACTCGCTTCCAATCTATCGGGTTTGAAATCCTTGGCAAGCATACTACTGGACAAATCTATGACCAGCATGATATCTATTCCCTCTCCTTTTATTTCTTCTTTCTTATGGATACTTTGGGGTCTAGCCAATGCTATGATGAATAATGTCAAAGCAATCAAACGGAGTATGGGCGGAACAAGCATTCTGAGCCAGCCCCTAACCGAATGCCCTTCAAATGCCCTAAGATTGGACATTCTAAAATTCGCATATCTGTTGTTCGTCAGATACTTGAAATATACGAATGCCAGAATAGGTATGAGGATGAGGAGTCCCAAGACCCAACAATAATCAAAATGTATGTTCCCTATGGTGCATCCGAGTATCATTCTCCTTCTTCTGTTTGTTCTTCTTCTATAATGATAGGTGGAGCCAATTGTTTGGTTTCATTGATAAAATCCTCTGCTACCTTGAACACATTGTAGTGCGATGTTTCATCTGGTTCCACCTTGGCAAATTTCACCATATCGGCAGTTCTTAGCATTTGGACTAGTTTCTCCTGCATTTCTTGTGATATATCCGTATCCTTCAAATCAGGCGCGATTTCATGGGTAACGGATTCCAGTGCATTGATTTTATATCTGTTTTCCAAATATTCCCTAGATATATAGGAAATTTCTGAATAGTATTCCTTTATTTCCCCTTTCTGCCAAAGTTCATTTTCTTTTAGCTTCCCTAATTTATCCAATGCAATGATATGGGCAGGAATGATTTCTTTTTTTACGACTACCGCTTCTACTGGTTTCTTAGTCAATCTCCTTACTAAATACACCAATAAAATAAGCCCTAAAATTATCCCTAAAGGAATCAGGATATAGGGAAGCCAATCAGTCCACAGTGTCGGTTCTTCTATGATATCCTTAATCGGCATGAGTTGCTGGGTAGAATCCATTAAAACAGGATTCACCTTGATGTAAACGGGATTGGACATTGCCGTATATAACCTCCCGCCGTTTTTACTTGTAAATCGGATGGATGGTATTTTGTGGGTTCCATCTTCAAAGGAAGTTATGAGGATGGATTGTTTGATTGTTTCCGGATTTCCGCTATTGAGTTTCCGGGCTTCCTTGATTTCCAACAATTCGATTTGTTCTAAAGTGTCTAAAGTTTTTAGAAAATCTGCGGACTGGAATTCCGAACCTGAGGGTTGTGTGATATTGAAGTTCAGAAAAAGCTGGTCGCCAATGATTATTTCAGTGCTGTCCAATGCAGCAGTGACTTTCAATTGGGCGGAAGCCTGAATAAATGCCCAAGAAAATAATAATATGAATATTGTTTTTTTCACCATTGTTTAGCAAAGACTGCGAAGTTCGTAAATGGTTGGTGATAAATGAAATGTTTGGGCTATGTTTTAACGGAATTTTAAAGAAGTTTTCAAAATTTCCCTTATTTTTCCAATTGGAGAACGCCTAATTTGATCAATGTCTTTTCTGAAGCGGTCTGTTCTGCCGATTTCTTGTTATAATCATCCGCCACTGACATTTCCTCTTCATCTATTATGACAGCCACCTTAAAGCGATCCCTTTTATCTTGCTTGTATTTGGAAACTATCTTATAGGATATTAATTTGTTGTGTTTTTGGCAATATTCCAACAACTGGCTTTTGTAATTATCATCATAAGTTTCCAGTGCATGAATATTCAGATAACCTCCCCTAAGCATTTTTTTTATGATGAAACGCTTGGTTCTCCGATACCCTCCATCCAAATAAACAGCTCCGACCAATGCTTCCAGCGCATTACCCAACATGGATGGACTGACCCTTATCCCTTTGTTGTAATGCATCAATAAATCCATGAGTTCCATTTGTTCCGCAATGCTATTCAAGGATTTACGTTTCACTATTTTGGATCTCATTTTGGTGAGGAAACCCTCGGCTTCCGATGGATATTTACAAAAGAGATATTCTGCTACAATAGTTCCCAACATCGCATCCCCCAAAAATTCCAAACGCTCATTATTCCGAGCGGATTGGAATTTATCCATTTTTTCGGGTTTGTGTAGGAATGCTTTCTTAAAAAGATGGGTGTTTGCAGGAGTATAACCAAGAATCCCTCTCATTTTAATCATGAGAAGCTCTTCTTTGCAAAAAAATCTATTATATATTCTCTTAATTATTCTCGGCAACAAACTATCTAATCCATTTTTCTGAACACTACGGAAGTATTATGTCCTCCGAAGCCAAAAGTATTACTCAAAGCTACGTTAACATCACGTTTTTGTGCTTTATTGAACGTAAAGTTAAGTTTATTATCTAATTCATCATCATTTTTAAAATGATTGATGGTCGGAGGGACGATTCCTTCCTTTATTGCCATGACACAAGCTATGGATTCTACCGCACCCGCAGCACCCAACAAATGCCCTGTCATGGACTTCGTAGAACTAATGTTCAAATTATATGCCGATTCTCCGAATATTTTCTTAATTGCCTGCGTTTCTGCAATATCTCCCAAAGGAGTGGAAGTTCCATGTACATTTATATAATCGACATCTTCCTTTTGTATTCCGGAATCTTCCAATGCGAGTTTCATCACATTCGCTGCACCCAAGCCTTCAGGATGAGGTGCTGTAATGTGGTGCGCATCTGCTGTCATTCCACCTCCGAGTACTTCTGCATATATCTTGGCTCCCCTTTTCTTCGCATGTTCATATTCTTCCAAAATCAAGCATCCGGCCCCTTCCCCAAGCACAAAGCCATCCCTTTCCCCGTCAAAGGGTCTTGAGGCAGTAGTTGGGTCATCGTTCCTTTCGGACAATGCTTTCATCGCATTGAAACCACCTAATCCCGTCTTGGTAATTGCGGCTTCCGAACCACCTGAAATGATAATATCCGCTTTGCCTAATTTTATGTAATCACAAGCATTTATCAAGGCATGGGATGATGACGCACAAGCAGAAACTGTGGTATAATTCATGCCTCGGAATCCATATTTGATAGAAATCAAACCGGGTGCTATGTCCACAATCATTTTAGGGATCATAAAGGGATTGTATTTGGGTACACCTCCTTTTAGGATATAGGTTTCCACTTCATGTTCAAGGGTTTTCAAGCCTCCGATACCCGACCCCCAAATAACCCCAGCCCTATCCAAATTTATTTTTTCCAAGTCAAAACCGGCATCTTCCATTGCTTCGGAAGCTGATGCCATCGCAAAATGAGTGAACCTGTCCGACCTCCTAACTTCCCTTCTATCCATATAATCTTGAGGATCAAAGTCTTTTACCTCGCAAGCAAATTTGGTTTTGTAATATGTGGCATCGAATAAGGTCAAGGGAGCAGCTCCGCTTTTTCCTGATACCAATCCATCCCAATATGCTTGGAGTGTGTTTCCTATAGGAGTAACGGCTCCCATTCCTGTAACTACAACCCTTTTCATAAAATAATAGGTTATTAGATTGCGGACAAATCCGCAAAGTCGATAGTAATCAGTCCATAGACATACTAACTAAAGGAAGAATGCCTAGCATTTATATTCTATGTACTATGAAACGAATTCGTAAGATATAAAGTCTTTCGAGAAAATATGTTGATTGCCTAAAATAAGAAAACAGAATACTGCCCAAGCAATTTTCTGTTTTGAAATTTTTATGGACTCCACCTTATTAATTGGGTGGAGTCCATTTTTCTTATTTAGCTACTAGCCATCGCTTCTTCTACATAAGCAATAGCTTCGCCTACAGTTTGGATTTTTTCTGCGTTCTCGTCAGGAATTTCAATGCTGAACTCCTTTTCAAATTCCATAATTAATTCTACAGTATCCAAAGAGTCTGCACCTAAATCATTGATAAAATGAGCGTCTGCATTAATTTCTGATGCATCTACACCCAATTGTTCCACAATGATGTCAGTTACTTTATCTGCAACATTAGACATAATTAAAATATTTATTGGTTTACAAAAAGCAGGACAAAGGTAAAGTATTTTAAAAGGCTTTGCCAATGATTCTGCTTGTTTTTTGCATAACATCGCAAAATAGATGTTAGTTTGTTAAGAAACACTTAAATAAAACAGATAGTAAGGCCCTTTATATTAAATATTAGCTAAAGTCTTTTTACAAATTGCAATTATGCTTATTTTCAAGAAATTATGTATTGAAATCTTATATTTAAATATACAATTTTCATATTTTTGTAGCGTTTTTTTGACAATAGATTGGATAAGAAATCCATTATTTGTTATTTCCGAAACATACACTAGCTACAGTAAACCACTATAAATTAATCACTAAAAGAAAACACTATGTTAGAGAACAATGAAACTATAACTACTAGATATTCTGATGAAGAATTGGAAGAATTCAAAGTGTTGATAGAAAAAAAATTGGATCGTGCCAAAAGGGAACTGGAATTTTATAAGAACCAATTATCTGAAATGGCAGATAGTGCAGATGCAAAAGTAAGGGGATTAGATGATGGTACAGGCGCTGCTGAAAACGACCGTATCAGCATTTTGGCTTCCCGCCAGCAAAAATATGTGAGCCACCTAGAAAATGCCTTGATCAGAATAGAGAATAAGGCTTATGGTATTTGTAGGGAATCCGGAAAGCTGATTTCCAAGGAGAGGCTTATGGCAGTTCCCCATACTACATTGAGCATGGAAGCCAAAACTACAAGAAAATAGAAAATATGTAGGCAAATAGACTATGAAATGTTAATCTCATGTTTACCTTGCAGCATATTTTGTAAAAACAATGATCCAAATTTCTGATGTTCAAGAATAAGCGACTTTTTGTCTTAGGGATAATTTTCATCGTACTCATCTTAGACCAATGGCTTAAGTTGTGGGTTAGGACGAATATGCATATTGGGGAGGAAATTCCCATTTTCGGTCCGAATATCCTACCGAATAAAGCCAAACTTTATTTCGTAGAGAATGAGGGAATGGCTTTCGGGATGACCCTAGGATCAAATTATGGGAAACTTTTACTTAGTTTATTCAGGATCATAGCTGTCAGTTTCCTTGCTTGGTTCATTAGTTCCTTGATTAAGAAAGGATATAGTCTTGGCGTGTTATTCAGTTTCGCACTTATCCTTGCAGGTGCTTTGGGCAATATCATTGATAGTGCTTTTTATGGTTTGATTTTTCCTGAAGCAAGTCCGCATTCTGTAAAGGGTTTTGTCTCCTTAGATAAGGGATATGCACCATTCTTACATGGGAAAGTGGTGGATATGTTCAGTTTCCCGCTTTTTAAATTCTATTGGCCGGAATGGGTTCCTAAAATCGGAGGAGACAGTTTTGTCTTTTTCCGTCCCATTTTCAATGTAGCTGATGCGGCTATTACTACAGGTGTCCTTTCCCTTATTCTTTTCAATCGTAGTTTCTTCAGCCAAGAAGATGAAAAAGAGGAGGAATCAGAAGTCAAAACAGAAATGGAAATTTCTGAAAATATTAAGGGTGAATCCTTAGTTGAGGACAATCCGGAAGAAGCTTCTGATTCTGATGAAATAAAAATTATCGGAAAGTAGCCTAGCAACCAAATATCTTTTTACTTCGTTCTTTTTTTATATCAATAAATTCACAAACCTTATTGAGCATGAAAAGAACAATAATATTCTTCAGCTTTATTTGCCTTAGCTTCTTACTTTCTTCCTGTGTAGATGATGCAGCCAATGAAAGTGTGGGAGAAGTGCAAGGACTCAAACCTCTTTATGCCGCAGGAGATGATTGGAAAACTGTAACAGTTGTTTCTTCCAGAGAGATTGTCCAATTAGGAAAAATCTATTATAAGGATAATATCATTTATGTCAATGAATTGAATAGAGGCATTCACATTATTGACAATACCATTCCTACAAATCCGCAAACGATTAAATTTATCAATGTTCCTGGGAGTAAGGATATTTCTATCAAAGGGAATTTCCTTTATACTGATAATGTTTCCGATTTATTGGTTTTGGACATTTCCGATTTCAATAATATTACAGTTGTCAATAGGATTCCTAATATCTATCCGAATATAGAACAGCTTTATCCGGAATTCCATACCGGTTATTTTGAATGTGTGGATGCCAGCAAAGGTACTGTAATCGCTTGGGAATCCGCTACGCTTAACAATCCTGAATGCCGTAGGTAAATTTCCTTTTCTAGAATTCAAAATCAATTGACATGAAATCAATATTTCAATATATATTCTTATTCCTTATCGGCAGTTTGCTTGTCTCATCCTGTTCGGCAGATTCTTTTTCTTCGGAAACGGGTGCAACAGATACGGGAGTAGCCGGCTCTTATGCCCGATTCATTACTGTCGGCGACTATCTTTATATTGTAGATAATAGTTCTATCCAAACATTCAGTTTGGCGGATGCTTCATTGCCAGAAAAAACAAATACACAAGAAATCGGCTCTCAAATCGAATCCATTTTTAATTATCAGGATAAATTATTTGTCGGATCGGGTTCGGGTTTGTATATCTATACCATTGCATCGAACGGAGTCCCATCCCAAACAGCAGCTTATGATTATAGCTTTCCGATTTTACCCTGTGACCCTGTTGTCGCTAATGATACTTATGCCTATGTCACGCTTCACGACGGGGATATCGGAGGAGCATGCGGTGGTGAAAACATTGTCAATGAATTGAAAATATTTGATGTTTCGGATATTACGGATCCTCAAGAACTGATTACTTATCCGATGCAAAGACCCAAAGGTTTGGGTTTGGATGGAAATATCTTATTCTTATGTGATGATTGGGCTGGCTTAAAAATATTCGATGTGAGCGACCCTTATAATATTGAATTAATCAATCAATTCGATTCTTTCCAAGCTTTTGATGTGATTCCCTTAAATGGATTATTGCTTTGTGTAGCTACGGATAATATTTATCAATTCGATTATACCGATATTAATAATATTCATGAATTATCCAGAATTCCAATCCAACTATAATATGTATTTATATAAGTATTTTTCTTTGTTTTTCCTTGTTTTTCTTTTTTCCGGAATCCAAGCACAGGAATCTGAAGAATTGGATGATGAACAGGATTTCTTGGTTCCAAAAATGTCGGTATTCGTCACTCCTACGAGTTTATTGCCTATTCCTATCGGAGCCATACAATTCGGTTTTGAGCATAGGCTCAAAAAAGAAAAAAATGCCATGTATTATGAATTGGGATATTTAATCCCATCCAATCCTGAAGCAACCGGTCCTTATGATTTAAAAGGCATGCGGCTGAGGGCTGCATATAAAAGGTATTTACCAATTCCCAGAAGAACATTCAACCATTTTCTAAGCATTCAATATTATTTTCAACAAGAAGCTTGGGATTTGGATGGGTGGTTCCTCGTTGAGGAGAGTACTTTCGAACGATATTTCGACTATAAGAAGAATGTCTATCATAATGGAGTGCTTCTTTTATTCGGAGGGCAACGGGTAGGTAGGAATAGAAGTCGTTTCACTATGGGTTGGCAGTTTGGACTAGGCGCAAAAGTCCGGACCGTTATTAATAAAGGTGTCCCTAACGGTGCCGAAGCTATTAATGATAATGATCAATTTATAAATATAATTCGTGCGAATGATCCTGAGGATAGTGGCACTTCTTTACGTCCTACCGGACATCTTTCTTTGAGGTTGGGTTATATTATTAAATAGGGATTCGGAGATGCTGTGCTAAAAAGCATCTCTGAATAATTTTTGTGGATAAGAAGTTATTTTAATCATTAAAAATAAAAAATCACTGATAACCTTCTGCTTGTAATTCGAATAATTCTGCATACAAACCATTATGGTTTAATAATTCTTCATGTGTTCCCAATTCCAATATTTCCCCTTTATTCAAAACCAATATCCGATCCGCCATTCTTACCGTACTGAAACGGTGGGAAATAATAACGGATGTTTTCCCTTGGGTCAAACCAATGAAACGTTGGAAAGCTTCGTATTCTGCACGGGCATCCAAAGCAGAAGTAGGTTCATCCAAAATAATAACATCCGAATCCGACATATATGCCCGAGCCAATGCAATTTTCTGCCACTGTCCTCCGGATAATTCTACGCCATTTTTAAATCGTTTCCCTAAATTCTGTTCGTACCTATCTTTAAGGTTATCGATGACTTTATCTGCCAGGCTATTTTCTGCCGCTACTACGATTTTATTTTTATTTTCCAATTCTTTTATATTACCAATAGCAATGTTTTCTTTTGCCGATAAATAATATTTTACATAGTCTTGAAAAATCGCACCGAAGCGTTTTTGGTATTCTGATTTTCGGAATTTTTTAATATTAATTCCATCCAAATAAATATTCCCTTTTGTGGGTTCATAAAGTCTGACCAATAATTTAATCAATGTGGTTTTCCCAGCTCCGTTTTCTCCGACCAATGCTAATTTTTCTCCTTTTTTTAATTCAAAAGAAATATTACTGAATACTTCTTCTTGAGTTCCATTATAAGAAAAATGTACATTTTCAAAAGTGAATCCTTTTTTTATTTCTTTGGGAATGGGAATAAAATCTTGCTTACCCGTTTCACTGGTTTTCAAATCCATAAAATCAAAATAATCCTGCAAGTACATGGCGGATTCCGTAATTTTGGAAAAGCGGGAAAAAATGGATTGTAATTGGTTCCTTAATTGTCGGAACGAACCTGCGAGGAAAGTCAATTCTCCTACGGAAATAATTCCTGCAACCACTCTGATAATAATTAAAACATAAGCACTATAATATGCCATGTCTCCAATGACATTAAATAAAGCTCCCCAGACCGTTCTTTTAATCGCTAGGAGTTTATTGACTAAATAATATTCATGCGCGAGTTTGCTAAATCGTTGGGTAATAAAATCAGAAAGTCCGAATAATTTAATTTCTTTAGCTGTAACATCACTTGCTCCTATAAATCTTAAATAATCCAATTCCCTTCTTTCCGAAGTCCAACTTCTCGCCAAAGAATAACTGGTTCGACTAAATTTAATTTCATTAATAAATGATGGGATAATCGCAATGATTAATAAGACGACCAAAAAAGGTTCGAATACAATTAACCCTGTAATTAATGAAGCAACAGTTATCATGTCTTGTAATTGGCTCAATACATTGGACATCAGTCCTACCCTATTTGTGGTTTGTCTTCTTGCCCGTTCTAGTTTATCATAAAATTCCGGATCTTCCAATTGGCTCAATTCCATTTGGGCACTTTTATCTATGAGTTCCACTGAGGATTTATTGGCGTATAAATCGCCAAGTAAAGCATCCGTCAAACTTATGGCTCTACTCAGTAAATTGGAACTCATTGCCAGTGCGAATTCTATTCCCAATAAAATCCAAATTTCTTTTAAATTTGGATTTTCCAAACTGACTTGTAAAATCACTTCGTCAATAATCATTTTCCCGACCCAAAGCATTAGGACAGGAATAATGGACTTGGCTAATCTCGAAATGAGATTGGCTAAAAACATGGATTTATTGGTATTCCAAATGAGGGAAAAAAATCGGGGAATGTATTTGAGTGCTTTGAAGTTATTCTTAAAACTTGTGGGTGTATTATTCTTTAAAGATTTTGCCATATGCTAAATTGTTATCGTACTATAACAAGCCAACATCAGAATTAGTTCCGGAATTAATAAAAGAAATTAAATTATCACTTCCCCCGCTCTATTTTCCTATTTAATATTCCATGGAATCTCAATAAATGGTCTTCGGTATTTTCATTAAAAATAATTAAATAGAGTGTTTTATTTTTTCTTCGGTCTAATGGAAAAAGTATTTTTATCGGATTATGACAATAACCATTGTCTTCAAAAAGCATGATTTGTTTGTTACGGGAAGTGGGGTGTCTGAACAGACGGAGTTCATTTACATCTTTGGGCAATGGAATATCTTCATAGCCTTCTTCATCCAAGAATTGACGAATCATAGTGAAACTATGTTCCAAAGAAATACCGCCAAATACTAGGGTGTATTTAATTCCGTCACTTTCACCCTCTTGATAATTTTCTCCAGCCTTTGGAAATTCTTCTCTTATTGCCATTACAGCTTATGTTTTTTTACAAATTTAAAACTTTTACTCAGCCACTAATTTACACGAATTGCACGAATAGCTAGTGATTAGAGAAATTCGTGGCAAAAAATCAAAAAGTCAAAATGGGATTGAATTTCCCTGTGGAAATAAAATTAAAAAAAACAAAGAAAATAAAAAATGTAAAAATAATAGGGAAAATTATTTCATACCCTCCTTTTATTTCTAATGTACGCACCAATATTTCTTCGTTCTTTATTTTATTTTTTAAATATTCTATTTTCTTCACAACATATTCTATGTAAATATATTTATTAGCTATCCCGCAGATTCCCATTACAATTAATGTAGGGAAAAGATATAGTAAGGATGCATCATAAGCAATCATAAAATTGAAATCCTTAACAAAAACAATAATAGCTAAAATTGGAATAGTACTAAAAATGCTTCCGTTAAACATAAGCATTATTACAAACAAAACAAGAAAAGTAATCAAATACATTTTTCGATACAATAACCAAGGAACCCCAAGCATCATTTTCAAGAAATCAAAAGTAATGATTGTCGGATTTTCCCAATAAGAAATATAAATATCCGAACGACGCTGAATAAACGATTCCAGAAGAAATTCCATTTCTAGTCGCTCTTCATTTTCAAAATCAATATCGTCTAGGATATTATCATTCATCCAATATTTTTTTCAACTCATTTAATTTCAACATACATTCTATGGGAGTCATGGAATTCAAATTCTTCCAATGTTTCTTTTAATTTTCCTGCAACAGGATCCGTTGTTTCAAAAATAGATAATTGTAAATTTTGTTGTGGTTGGATATTTTGAAGGACTTGTTTGGTATCATTTCCCTCTATTCTATTTTCGTCGGATAATTTGGTTTCCAATTGTTGTAAAATAACATTGGCACGTTCTACAATGCTCCTTGGCATGCCAGCCATTTTTGCTACATAAATACCAAAACTATGATTGCTTCCTCCGTCAATTAATTTCCGTAGGAAAATTACTTTCTGCCCGATTTGTTTTATGGCAATACTGCAATTTTTAATCCTTGGGAACTTCTGTGCCAATTCATTTAATTCATGGTAATGTGTGGCGAATAAAGTCTTAGGTGCGGCGATACCATTGTCATGTAAATATTCCGCAATCGACCAAGCAATCGAAACGCCATCATAGGTACTCGTCCCTCTTCCTATTTCATCCAAAAGAATCAAACTCCTATCAGAAATATTATTCATAATGGAAGCCGTTTCATTCATTTCCACCATAAAAGTGGATTCACCGGAAGAAATATTATCACTCGCTCCCACACGGGTAAACACTTTATCTACCCAACCTAATTTTGCTGACTCCGCAGGAACGAAACTTCCCATTTGTGCCATTAATGAAATCAACGCGGTTTGCCTAAGCAATGCTGATTTACCCGCCATATTCGGACCGGTAATCATTAATATTTGTTGCTCGTCCTTATCCAGGAAAACATCATTGGGAACATATTGATCATCTACAGCTAATTGATGTTCAATCACAGGATGTCTTCCATTTTTAATATCTATTGCATAACCGTCATTAATTTCAGGTCTGCAATAATTATTTTTTTGTGCAATTTTAGAAAAGGACAAAAGACAATCTATTCTTGCAATAACGGTGGCATTATGTTGTATCGGTTGGATAAAATCCGTAAGGTCGGAAATTAATTTATCAAATATTTTTTCTTCCAGCTCCAATATTTTTTCTTCTGCACTCAGTATTTTTACTTCCAGTTTTTTTAATTCATCCGTAATATATCTTTCTGCTCCTTTGAGGGTTTGTTTCCTTACCCAATTATCCGGAATCAATCCTTGATTTTTATATTTATTCGTAACCTCCAAATAATATCCGAAGACATTATTGAAACCTATTTTCAAACTCGAAATTCCTGTTTTTTCTATTTCGGTTTGTTGTATTTCAACTAATAATTCCTTGGCATTATTCGAGGTATTCCTATAATCATCCAAAGCCTCATTTACTCCGTCAGCTATGACTCCTCCTTTATGTAAATTTACCGGAGGCTCTTCTACGATTTCTTTTTCTATCTGATCCCGTATAACGGTACAAGGATTTAACGTGTCTCCTAATTTAATTAAATAGTCATTCCCGCTTTCCGCCAATATTCCCATAATGGGATTCAATGCGGATAATGCACGTTTTAATTGTACTACTTCCCTTGGATTTATTTTTCCCAATGCAACTTTGGAAATCAACCTTTCCAAATCCCCTATTTGATTAATGTATTGTTCTATGTCAGATGCTACGCCAATATTTTTAATAAAATAATCAACGACATCCAATCGGGAAGAAATTGCTTCTTTTGATTTCAAAGGAAGTACCACCCACTTTTTTAATAAACGGGCGCCCATAGGAGAAATGGTCTTATCCAAAATTTGTATCAGCGGCACACCCGTCTCATGGTTGGAATAAATCAATTCCAAATTCCGAATGGTAAACCGATCCAACCAAACGTATTTATCGGGTTCTATCCTTGCAATGGAATTAATGTGTTTTGTCTTTTTATTTTCTGTACTGAGCAGATAATGCAAAACCGTCCCGGCAGCTATTTGTGCCAATTCCATTTCCTCAATCCCGAATCCTTTTAAATTCTTAACCTCAAAATGTTCAAGGATTTTTTCCCTTGTATAATCTTTTGTAAAAATCCACTCATCCAATGGGAAAGTATAAAACTTATCTCCATACCGAGCGGCAAATTCATCTGCTTTCCCCTTGGCGAATAAAATTTCTGATGGATCAAAACCTTGTATTAATTTATCAATGTGAGGAACATCCCCTTCTGTCACTAAAAATTCTCCCGTGGAAATATCCACAAAAGCCACTCCTGCTTTTTTCTTTTTTCCATAATGGATGGCACAGAGATAATTATTGCTTTTGTGATCCAATAATTTATCTCCTGTAGCTACTCCGGGCGTCACGACTTCCGTTACCCCACGCTTAACGATTTTCTTTTCCTTGCTGGGTTTTTCCAATTGCTCGCAAATCGCTACCCTAAATCCCGCCCTTACCAGTCGAGGCAAGTACATATCCAAAGAATGATAGGGAAAACCTGCCAGTGCTATATCCGAACCGCCATTATTCCTTTTGGTCAGCACAATACCAAGTACGCCGGATGCCGTAACCGCATCTTCCCCGAATGTTTCATAAAAATCACCTACCCTAAATAATAAAATAGCATCGGGATATTTTTTTTTAACATCAAAATACTGCTGCATCAAAGGAGTGACTTTCTTCTTTTTGGTTTCTGTTTTCTTAGCCAATGGGAAAGATTTAAATTTTTAAAAAACCGTGGTGGTATAAAAGTAAAGGTAAGGAAAATCTATCGAACACCTAAATGAAAAGCTGCTAGGAATATCCTCCCTAGCAGCTTTTTGTACATATATGAAATTAAAAAATTATTTTTCTTCCTTATGTAATACTCCTTTTACACAAATGATGTGTCGTACAGCCAATGAACCAGAATTAACTACCGGTTTTGGTTTTGTGTTAGAATTCAAGGTTTTGGTTTTTGCATTTAATTGTGGTCTATTAATGGACATTGGTTGTGTTTTAGTTGTTTCGGCAGGGTTTCCAAAAGAAGTCCCTTTCTTTTTATCATTAAGATTAAAAAGCAAATTCTTTTCTTCTCCCAATTTCACATAATCAATCAATTGGTCCTTTCCTACACCTACTGCTACCTTACCATTAAAATTAGGCAAATCAAAAGTTTTATGTTTCTGACTCCCTCCAAAATTGAATCCGAGTATGGAATATAAATCTTCGTTCCCTTCTATTTCCAATGTTCGACCATCACAAAACATCCATCCTTCAGGAGCAAAATCTCCGGCAAACATCCTTATTTCACCTATCATCGCCTCACTTTTGGTAATAAATGGCTGATTTTGGACAACAGCATTGGCATTACCTACAATATCAAGATTCTTAAGTGCAATAATTGATAAAGAAATGGCAATAACTCCCATTGTAATTTTTGAATACATATTAGTCATGATTTTTCTTTCAAAAATAATATTAGTTATCAATAGTTTGATACAAATAGAGAAATATTAACTTTACTTTATGTCATACAAGAATAAAATCACAAGCCCTTGTCTATTATTGGATGAGGATAAATGCAAGGCAAATATCCGAAAGATAGCAGAAAAGGCAAAAAGAAACGGAATGGTATTCAGGCCACATTTCAAGACACATGTTTCCCTAGAAATAGGGCAATGGTTCAGGGGTGAGGGCGTCGAAAAAATTACGGTTTCCTCATTGGAAATGGCTGAATATTTTGCTGATGAATGGAAAGATATTACGGTTGCTTTTCCTATCAATATTCTGGAAATAGATAGAATTAATTTCCTTGCGGAGAAAATCAATCTAAATATTGTGATTGAAAACCATGAAGCAGTAACTTTCTTATCCGAACATTTATCCTCTTCTGTGAATGCTTTCATCAAAATAGATGCAGGGAATGGCAGGACAGGAATTTCATTTAATGATAAGACGAAAATACAGCACTTGATTTATGAATTAGATGAATGTCATTTAATTCATTTTGATGGTTTTTTATGCCATGCGGGAAATTCTTATCAGGCAAGGGGAAAAGATGAAATACTTAGTATCCATGAGAATTATCGAAAAAAATTAAATGAGCTGCGAAGCCATTTTATCGAGGAATATCCGGATTTGAAAATATCTGTTGGTGATACGCCCACATGTAGCCAAGCGGAAGACTTTACTTGGGCAGATGAAATCAGACCTGGTAATTTCGTATTCTATGATGTCATGCAATGGATTATTGGTTCTAACCTATTGGATGACATTGCCGTAGTCATGGCTTGTCCTATTGTTGCGAAGCATAAGGAAAGAAATGAGCTTGTCATACATGGGGGAGCCATACATTTTGCGAGGGATTCCAGAGTCCATCCTTTTTTGGATAAGGTGATTTTTGGTTTGGTTGTTGAATTAAGCGAAAATGGTTGGTCGCATCCGAATCACAAAGATTATTATGCAAGAATGAGCCAAGAGCATGGCGTTTTGCATTTGAGTGATGAAACTATTGACAAATATAATGTAGGAGATGTTATCGGAGTTTTGCCAATACATTCCTGCATGACTGCCAATCTGATGAAAGCCTATATGACATTGAACGGAAAGGAAATTTCGAGAATGTAAGCGGATTATGATGTTGGGATTTTAAAGAATTGTATTCTGATTCCTCGCCCTTTGTATTTTAAACATCATTAATTGTCCCATTATAGTTACCCTACTCCTTGCTTCATCAGCTATTGGGCCACTAAAATATTCATCCAATGTTTGAAAAAATAGGGATTGCCACCTTTCCATATGTTCCTGTTCCAAGCGGGATTTCTGATCCAATTGGATGTGTTTGGGAATGAGCATGCCTCTGTATTGTCCTTCATTAAGGAGAATGGAATTCCAAAATTCATAAATGATAGGTAAATGTTCCTCTATGGATATCTCCATTACTTCCGTAAAGAAATGACCGATCAAGTCGTCATTTTTCGCTTTATCGTAGAAAGTATCTACGAGGAGTTTTATATCTTCCTTGAATGTAATATCTGGTTTCATGAATTAAATATGGGTACATCCGAAGCTTCGAGTTCCTTTTTGATAATTTCGCTTACTTCTTTTGCCCTATTAAAAATCATAAAGTGTCCGGCTCCTTTGAGGGTTATGGGCTTTTTAATTTTTCGATAGGGAAAAGTCATATCATTCGTTCCATGCAAATGTATGGGATCTATTTTTCTATTTTTTATACCTGTCCAGTTTAATATCGCATGGACAGCCCACTTGAAATAGTCCATACTCATGTCATTGACCATTTCTATGAAAGCTTCTTTTTCTTCTTCATTATGAAAATCATGCATTTTTGCCCATAGGTCAAAAGTATTATTGATTAGGCTATGATTGATGATTCTATATAGAGGGACTTTTCTGAGGATATTCAGATTCCAGGACATTTCCCTCCGATGTTTTATACTCGAAACAAGAAAAACTTTTTCTGCTTGGATAAATTGGGAAAATTCCTGTACCATTACCCCTCCAAAAGAATGGCCTATAAATATTTTATGGGGCAAATTGGGATCTATGGATTCCGCCATCCTTTTTATATAATCTTCCAGTGGTTCTTCTCCATTGGGTTCCAACCAATTAATGATATTGACACTGGCAGCAGAATATAATTCCAGATGCTTAAAGGTTTTCTCGTTGAAGCCCAATCCGGGTACGAGATAGTAATTGTATTTATTATTAATTCCCATTTGCTTTGCAAATATATAAGAAGGGAACATATAGTGTGTAAAAATATTGTAATCATTGTCTTGAAAATACAGAACAATAAAATTCATCAGACGCTGATAAAACAAAAATCCCTTCTTTCCAGTGAAAGAAGGGATTCAAGAAGTCTGATAATTTTAGATTATCTTACTCCCAAAGCCTGCATTGTAGAAATGTTTAAGTTTCCTAATGGCAAACCATTATCTTGTTGGAACTTAGCCAATGCTGCACGAGTTCTAGCACCCATTACACCATCTGCAGTACCTGCATCATAACCTCTGCTATTCAAAGCAGTCTGAACTTGAGTAATAAGGCTTGAACTTACATCACCTGCACAAACAACTTCAGTCCACTCAGTGAAAGTACCTTGAGATACCAATACTTTGTTTGTTACAGTTTTGTACTTAGCTTCAGAATAGGTAGTAGTAGCACCACCACAGTTCACCAATACTTTCTTAGTTACAGTCTTGTAAACTGGTGGAACGTACTCTTCCTCAACTCTAGCTGGCTCAACCAATCTTTGAGTTTTGATAGTCGTGTACTTAGCTTCAGTGTAAGTAGTATCGATTCTTTCTCCCTCAACTAAGATTCTAGTAGAGTTATTTCTGTACTGAGCAGGAATCTCTTCCCAACAAAGAACGTAACAATCTTCTGGATTAGCAGAAAGACAGTTAGGAGCTTTTTTCTTACGTACCCATTTACCAGAAGCACCACTTACTAATTCCTTAGAAGTCTGAGTCTCATACTTAGCAGGGATAACTTTGATACTACAAGTTCCGTCGCTAGATAAAACCCTTTGTTCGCTAGTTTCGAATTTAGCAGGAACAATCTTTAGTTTCCTGTACCCATCTTTTACTAATACTTGCTCAGTAACTGTATCGTAAGTAGCCTTAGTAGTGGTAGTATTAGCTTTACCACCATCTACAAGTACTTGAGAGGTAACAGTTTCATAAACATCAGGAGTCTTACATTTTGCGTAACACTTTCCATATTCATTTGGAATTGGTGGAGGAGCACCGAATGCGCCTGAATCACCCTGTGCATAAAGTCCTAAAGAGAACATTGCAACAAATAACGTAACGGTTAAACGTTTCATGATAATGATATTGAATTATTGTAAATTAAATTATTAAGATTATTTCCTCATTAAAAAGTATTCTTTCCGACCATCCATTTTCATTTTCTCAAAGATTTTATATTGGCCAGAAGATAACTTCTTCAAATATTCATCTTTGGTCAAAGGGTAATTTTCTTCAGCTTTAAAAACCTTATCTGGTGTATATAAAGGCTGAGAGACCTCTTTCATGGAACGATCATCGGAACCTAAAGCCAAAGCTTGATCAATCACTTCACTGATAGTACTAACAAGACTCGAATTTTTCCCTGTAAATACCTTTGCTACAATTCCACTTTTATGGATAATCATATGAGTGGGATAACCTGCTACCTTAAAATCACCATGTATATCATAAGTGTCATAAAGCATTTTGTATTTGAAGTTCTTTTTTGTCAAAAATTTCTTTACTGCCTCGTAATCATCAGTTGCAGCGGCAAGGAATTTGACATTGGGTTCGTGTTTATATTTAGCGACCAATTTATTCAGTTCCGGAATTTCTTCCAGACAAGGACCGCATTTTGTAAACCAAAACTTCAATACAATAACATTTCCAAGTAAATTGGAAGATGAATAAGTTTTCCCATTTATATCTTTTTCACTAAAAAACGGAGCTTCCAAATCCTCCAATTCTTTGGCTGTTGTGAATCGGAATTTTTTATTGGTTCCAGTATTAGTTGTCCTTTCCACTTTTGGAGAAGACGGGTATGTTTTTCTAACAGTTGGTATATTCGCAGACCTATTTGGGTATGATTCCGTTGATGGACTGCTTTGTGTTATAATAACTCTTTTTGGAGGGGGAGTTGGTTTAACTAAATTTATAGTAATATTTTCCAAACTTCCCTCACTATTAAAATTCGGGTGCAAATCTGTATAATCCTTTCCCGGACTTAATTTTATAAATGTTTTGAAATCAATTCTACTACCATCTATATCTAAGATAACTGTATTTGAATTAATGTCAAACTGAGGTCTGCCATTTTCATCAAGATCCAATTGTTGTGAATTCATTGAATTTGACAAAAAACAAAAAAGCAAAACAAATATGAAAATTATATTGGTTTCCATCATAAAATTGTCCGCTAATTAGACGAACAGCACCGCAAAAGTAACACAAGATTATTTAACCTCATAACACTACGTACAAAAGGTTTGTGACATTAATTTCCCCAGAGATGGTCAAACTTCTCTATAATCATCTCAATTAATTGATTATCAACATTTAATGAATTAATTGATAAAAAAAATCATTTTTAAAGAATCATAATATTTCTGTTGCTTGTTTTGATAAAAATCAATTTTAACATTATTTGTTAGCATTTCCATAATAATCATTTAAATTCACATTCTTAGAAATAGAATCACCCCTCTATAAAGAATGGCGAAAATCAAATGAAATGAATCGTTTCCTTTTAGGATCAAGCATACTATTTTTTGCATCTGTCATTTTTTCCTGTGAAAGGAATGAAGGCTTAATTTCTGCCTTTCATATTCCTAGAGATATGACGAAAGAGGGCAAACTTTTATCCGCTCCTATTTTAAAAGACATATATAATAAGAGCAATGTAGATTCGGAAATTTGCCCTAGAATCAATCAGGAGACCATACAAGCTATCCGGCAACAAAGAAAATTACTGGAAAGGAAGAGGAGGGGGAAAAAACATTTTAAAATAGGAGGACTTAAGTTCGGGAAAGAAGACTTGGAACGCACTGTGGATGCTTTGGAAAATTGGGGAAGCTCTGCTTTTGTGCCACCCTCAGAATATTTTAATACTTATTTATTATCCGGTAAGGACCAAAAAGGAAATGTCTTATTTACCGGCTATTATTCTCCTTTGCTCCAAGTAAGCTCTGTAGGGGACGAAACATTCAGGTATCCTATCTATACCCGTCCGCAAGGAGACGGACCATTTCCTACTAGGTATGAAATCTATAAGGAGGGCGCCTTGTATGATAAGGGTTTAGAATTGGCTTATGCAAAAAGCATGTTGGATATTCAGAAAATGCAATTACAAGGTTCTGGTTATGTCCAATATAGGGATGGCAAAATCCATCTATTTTCATATGGAGGGAGCAACGGACATCCAAGAAAAAGCATACAACGGTATTTTTTGAATAATTATGGCAAACCGGGACAGGGCATCACTTTGGAAAAGTTGGGAAGATTCCTGAGAGAGAACAGGGACAAGGCAGATGAAATTGTTTTTCATAACCCATCTTATGTTTTTTTTATTAAGAATGAAAAGAGAAAAAGTGTGAACGGTTCAGGCAATGTACCGCTCCAAGCTCAGATTTCAATTGCTACCGATAAGCGTTACATTCCTACAGGAGCTTGTATGTTTGCTATGAAACCTTCTATTCAGAATAAAGAATTCTCACATGTACCTTCTGTTTTATTAGCACAAGATGTGGGAGGAGGCATCAAAGGTACGGGACATGTCGATCTATATACTGGGGTAGGTCTTGCAGGTCGGAAAAAAGCGGCACTCAGCCATTATGGGCAGATGTGGCTTCTTCTAGCCAAGTAAGTCTATCAGTGTAAAAACAGAAAAGGCTATGGCGACGATATAAAGCAAAAAATGCCTTGCATCTTTATTTTTCCTTAATTTGTTTACTGGCATATTATTTGTTACATCGTTATATGTAGATATTATATTTTTCATATTAACAGAGTTTATAGCACTACTATTTAATCCAAGTTATCTATAATTATTGAGCAAAGAAAAGCATCGTTATTTTTCGAAAAACGCTCCTCTCCCCCTTTGATTATAAACAACTTCGGTTATTTTAATTATCCACATAATAGGCACATTTCAAGTATTGAAAAAAACACCTATTCTGTATTTTGTGACATAGTATTTTTACTGACACATACTCCATGATGGTTTCTTTCTAGCTTTAGGATTCAATCCTAAGTGACAAATTTATTATGCAGGTAAAAGAGAAAAACGACAGATTCCTTTATAAGTAGGCTGTGGATTGGGCTATCTAACTATTGCCAGATTGTGTCTTAGACAATTTCAGCTAGGCAACTATTCCTTTTCTGTATCCTTATACAATAAGTGGGGATCTACAACATACCACTGCATCTTATCTTTTGAATAACCAAAAGTTGCATGTGGCAATATTTTTTGTAATTTTTCAGAGATGTCCCGAATGTCCCTTTCGGGCAATGGAATACCTATTTCATTACCATCATTTAATTTGAACAAGAGCATTCCTTTTTTAAACAGCCTTATTCCAAAAGGCATATTTTCTGTTATGATGGAGTAAATCCAAACGATTTCCTTTGGGGAATATTCTAAGACATATAGGAGTCTTGCATTCTCTGTTTCATTTTCCTTAAATGTTTCCATTAGGAATTTCAAGCCTGTAAGGGAAAGTATCATGGATATGATGAGAATAGCGGGATGGTTATTTGAGAAGTAAAACAACAAGATACCAATGGAAAGGAGCATCGAAGAAACAATGGATTTCAACCTTTGTTCTTTTTCGATCTTATCAGCGAGATAGATCATTAATTCTTGATGGGTATTGTAATGATTCACAAAGCTAAATTAGTAAAAAACAAAATGCATTCTGATTAATTCAGAATGCATTTTGAAATATAGCTAATTCCGGTAAGCTCCTTTTATTGCTTGATTATTTTTTGTGTGAATTTCTCGCTGTTTGAGATATATGATAATTGGTAGATTCCTTTTGCCCAACTCCTTGAATCTATTTCTATTGAGTTCTCATTACTGACTATCATTTCAGAAACGATTCGTCCCCTCATATCGAAAACTTGAATTGTCCCATTTTCCATTCCCTTTGGAAAATAAACGACGAATGCTTCATTAAATGGATTAGGCGAAATATCCAATGGCATTACTTCAGAAATGTTTCCTACCCCTAAAGGTTCTCCATCCATTACTTTGAAATTATCAAAACCAGCTTCAACTACGTGTCCTCCGGGCATATCGGCAGCTGTAACCTTAAGAGTCATGTTATTGGTAACCTCTATATAATCTGCCATAACAAGTTCTGAAACTGTGAACCATGAATCGTTGGATTCATCTATAAGGAGGAGAGATACTTCATCCGTTCCATTATCCAAGCGAATATCCAGTTCATCATTAGGATTATTGTCCCCTCCTTCATTGGTAAACCAATATTCGAAAGAAAGCAGTGGGTTTTCGTATGTAGATAAATCAAATACAGGCGAAACCAAGGTTGTATAACCTCCATCTACATCATCGTCCCCCGTTCCTATTCCACTATTACCTGTAACATAGCACCAATCACCAATATCCGAGTCAGAATCCACTTCAGGGTTCAAGGTGAATCCTCCGAAACTCGTTCCTTGTGGTTCTCCTATTTCCCAAATTCCAGCATCAGCATCAGAATCGATAGTCCATCCCAAATCTACAGCAAAAGGGTCTTCATAAGCTTCTTCCAATTCTATTATTACTGAGTTTGTAGTACCTAATCCTATTGAAAATGCAACTTCTTCTGTAGTATATCCCCACTTGCCAGCGTAAACTGTATATTCT
>JAHDHJ010000046.1:0-10049 GCA_020631375.1 Saprospiraceae bacterium
GGGGCATGATATTGATTTCAGCTTTGAATCTCATCTTGAATTTAATTTCTATTTATAAAAATAAAGGATAATAATAAGTATAGGATTACCGCCAAAGATAATCCCAAATATTGGAAAAAGATTAAAAGTATTATTGTTGAAACAACAAAAGAATATCTGAGTTCATTTCCTTTCCACTTCGTATTCTTCGCCTTGAAACTGAACATCTTAAAATCTCCGATCATCGCCAATCCCAACAAAAGGGTAACGGCATAAAGGAACCAAGGATAATCCAGATATTTTGCAAGTCCCAAATAATCATCATGGTAGGCCATCATTATGCCCATCACGAATACAGTACTTGCGGGCGTATTCAGTCCGTGGAAGACATCGCTTTGCCGTTCATCCAAATTGAATTTTCCGAGGCGGTATGCCGCAAAACCTGTAAACAAGAAACCGGGTAATGCCTGATAAGGGAAGTATTCTCCCCAAGCATCTCCATAACATCCTCTTGAAAGTAGGGAAAACAATATGGTTCCGGGTACGACTCCAAAACTTACCATATCGGCAAGGGAATCCAGTTGTTTACCCATTTCGCTGGAGACATTCAATGCTCTGGCTACCAATCCGTCCGAAAAATCGAAGAAAAGTCCCAGAATAAAGGTCAAGAATGCCATTCCGTACCAGCCATAGAGAATACTTACCATAGCAATACAACCACAAACGAGGTTCGAAATGGTAAATAGGTTTGGTATGATGGATTTCTTCATCTTCATATGCCAAAGGTAGGACTTTGTCCTTGTATTTGTTAATTGTTTTAGGATAAAAAAAGGCAGTATGATTAATTGATGACTTTTGGCTGGGTTTCATAGTATTTTTGGCTTATCCAAATTCCATAAAAAAACCCTTTTCTCTTTTGAAAAGGGTTTCATAGTTGTTTGGAGGGATTATACTTACCTCATCAAAAACCTAACTCCAAGATTTACTCCCGGTGTCATGAACTTCTGTCGAAGTTCATATTCTTCATTGCTTACAGAACCTAATTGTTGTTTTACATATACTGATGCTGTAAGCGCAGTATTTTTATTCAAGGGAAAAGCTGTTCCCACATTTAGCCAAAGACTTGGACCAATCGCTTTTTTCTTCATTATGGTTTTTAATCGGATGACATCTTTATTTTCATTGAACACATATCCATCCGCTTTGAAGAACAAATTAAAATCCATTCCCAGATTAATGTTTATATTTGTTTTGCCTCCTATAAGAATCGTCCCTCCTACTCCTACCGGAATATTCACAAAACTATATTTATTGTATAATGAAATATCCCTAGTTTTAATGGTTGTCGTCTGTATCATTCCTATTTCTTCCGAAACGATGGATCCGCCTCCATCAACGACAACACTTATCGTTCCCGGCTCTATGGTTTCTTCGATTTCCACTTCTTCATATCTGAGTCTTTCGTCTATCCGGTTATAATTTAATCCGGTAGTGAAAACCATTCCCCTTTTATGGGCAAAACCCAGATTCAATCCAAACTCATAGGCATCCAAGGATTTTTCATAATCATTCCTTATGCTTTTCAATGCGGTGCTTCCATCATTTGCTTTCGGCTTAAGAGAACGGATGGGATATGCCACCGCAGCATATGGCGTCGTATATATTTTCCACGCTCGTTTTTTTCTCTTCTTCTTTTTCTTGCGTTTCTTTTTGTCCGAAGAAGTTTTTTTCTTCTTGGCTTTCTTTTCCTTTTCTGCTTTTTCTTTTTCCTCCTTTTCTTTTTCTGATTTAGATTTTTCCTTATCTGGAATTGCTCTGATAATATTTACCTTATTATCTTTTTCATTATCAATATTATTTGAGTCATCAATTTTATTTTCAGATTCGTCAAATTTTGTATTAATATTATCGGCTATAGAATTATCATGATAAGAAAGTGGAAATTTATTTATTGAATTATTTGTATTAAAATTATTCATTCCTAAAAATTCGCCATTGCTACTTTCCAAATTATAAAAATTAATATCATAATTCGAACGGTTATTTTTAGCAATATTTATTTCCCCTTTCTTATTAGCAACGTTATTTAACTTTGAATTATCCGAACCATTTAAATTATTGGAATTAAATTCCAATTCTTTTTCTAATTCCGGAGTAATAATTCCAGCATCGTTATTTGTTTGGGCAATCGGATTATATTTTGCATGCGGAACTGTTTCCTGGGCAATTTCATCCGGAATTCCATTCATTAAATAAAAAGATAAAACAACAAGTCCTAAAAATCCCGACCCAAACCACCAGATTATAAACCTGCGTTTTCTTTTCTTTTTCAATCTGGGTTCTACATTATCCCAAACCATTTCCGTATCTATAAGTTCCTCTCCTTCTCCAAGAAGATCCCTTAAATATTTTTCGTTATCTGAGAGATTCATCTATCCTTATTTTATTTTGTTCTAAAATCAAACTCTGCATTTTCTTGCGAGCCCTTGTCAATATGGTACGTGATGTACTCTCTCCGATATCTAACATTCCAGCAATTTCAGTATGTTTGAATCCATCGATGATATATAGGTTAAAAACCTGTTTTTGCAACTCAGGTAAATATTGCAATAATGCAAGAATGTCATTTACCTTTAGTTTCTGAACGGCTTTGGGTTCTTGTACAACATCACTCATCATTTCTCCCGGATAGGTTTCGTGAGTGTATGATTTTTTCCTTTTTTTCCCTAAAGCCGTATTGATACAAATTCTCTTCATCCAAGGCTTGAACATATTTTCCCCTGATTTGAATTGCTGGATATTATTAATAATAAGCACCAGTGCATCTTGGAGGATATCCTGCGCATCCTCGATGGAATCAGAATACCTTTTGGCAATCAAGAACAGGTAAGAAGAATAGCTGTCCACTATTTTTCTTTGAGCCCAAGGCTCCCTGTTCTCTGCGGCTGTTATGATTTTTTTAAAGTTCAAATCGTTGGTTTTTTTGAGTTTTATAATTTCTTTTGAGCAGTAAAATTGATATTGATTTCGTCAATTCCATTAGTCAAAAAACCATTGATATCTCCTTCCATAAAAGTCCCATCATCCGATGAAATTAAAACATTGGTATCTATTAATGTTCCTTCAATATTTGAATAATCCGGTGCGATGCCATTATGATTTATTATTGTCACGTTGGCTACATATGCCGCGGGGCCATTATAGTTATTTATTTTTACCAATATTTCTCCTCCTGGAATATCTGCTTTAATTTCCATGTCATGGGGTTCAGACCAAACCTCATTATAATATGCCGGAAACATTTTCAGATTTTCAGTATCTGTAATGAAATTAAACCCGGACGATATGGCATTACAAGTACTTATATCCCCAGTATTCACATCCGATAATTGGTTATGGAATAAAGATATGGATTGCATTTCTCCATTGCCATCGTAGCCTTTGATTTCCATGTCCGGAAAATCTATACAATTAAAATACACATTAAAATCGAATGAGCCATCTGTTTCTACTGCGAATGTTTTTTCGTAATTGGGATACCTTACATTTATCCATCCATTACTTACAGCTTGCATATTACAATCCAATAATGTTCCTTGTACATTAATGTCAAATTGCTCGACTGTACTATCCAACCAAATATCGGGCATAACCGTAGCGGAAGCATATGGTCCTACTTCTTGATTATAAACTATATTCGCACAAAGGTCTTCTATTAATAATTGGAAATCTGTATTTTCAGGTAGGGTTCCTCTAATATATCCTTGACTTGTGGTGTAGCCCCCAAAATTAAAATAAGAGCCATTATCATCATATTCCACTTTTACAAAAGCTGCCGGAGTAGTGTCCGCATTAATGACTTTCAATTGAACCTCGACTCCGTCCAATGGCAAGCAACAACACCAGGATCCCGTTGTCGCTACTCCACAACTATAACCTATGCTCGAGGGATAGCAAGCGACATCTTCCAACCAAAATTCTTCTTCCAAATCATAATGCCATGATGGAACTTCATCTCCTCCTAATTCATTTTCTAATTCATCAGGAATCGGGAAATCCATTTCTACTATCACATCATCTTTTATTCCCAATTCTTCTCCATTCTCCCCCTCCAATTCCAAATTTATAATCAGATAAGGTTTTAGGTTCTTGACTTCGCTACCTAATGTTTTAGCTACGAGTTGGGCGGTCATTTGTTCAGAAAAATCACCGTCCGTAGGGTCTAATATTTTGGAATACACCTTTGCCGTTCCATTATAAGGAGTTCCATTCGCAGTTTTTAGACTATTGGGAGGAAAACTCAATCTCAATCCATCTGCTGTGACGAGATCCGCACCTTGGGACGCATTCAATTCTTGCCCTGCTCCCCTTTCCAATAATGTTACTTTTTCATATGAAGTATCATCTGCTCGGCTAGTAACTTTTGAAACTTGTGTAAAGTATCCGTTTTTTTTAATGATGATTTGTCCGCTACCCTGTCTCAGTATAGTTTCTTCTGTCTCGAATTCTCCATTAGCATCCGTATATACAATTTCATTTCCTGCCTGTATTTGTGCCGACGACATTGGATTTCCAGATTCATCCACTATTTTTCCCATCACTCTGCCCACCACATTTACTTCCACTTCCTCCGTTATGACTTCAATATCTGTTTCATTCACATCTTCCCTGCAACTGCCCAAGAATAAGAGTCCGAATATTCCTATTAATATTATATTTCTCATTTCTAATTATTTTTTGATTAATTACTTTTTGGGTAATGCCGCATCCCTTCATTACTATAAATGTAATTAAATCAAAAAGTGCTACATGGGGGAGGGAAATAATTATTGATAATTAGGGACACAAAGCCTTAAAACGAAAAATGCCGAGGCTTCGCCTCGGCATTTTTCGTTTGTTGAAAATCAGGTGATACTATGTTTTTCTCTTTTTCTTTTTTGCAGCAGGGAAAAGGACATTATTCAAAATCAGACGATAACCGGGAGAATTCGGATGCAAACTCAAATCGGTTTCCGGATCATTTACATAATGTCTGTAATCTTCGGGGTCATGTCCGCCATAGAATGTGAAAAAACCTTTTCCTTTCATTCCGTGGATATACCTTGCTTCTCGGGCTGGTTTATTTTCTCCCATTATCAAGACATCTGATTTTAGATATTTTTTGAGGAAAGCTGTGGTTTGCCCCATGAAACCCTTTACGGTTTTGGTATGGTTCTGGGTTAGCATGGTAGGAATGGGGTCCCATTTTGCAGAAAATTCAAACAGTGTGATAAAATCAATTTCAGCAGGTACTTTTCTATCCTTACTATGGTCTATGGTAGAATATTCATAAACCAAGGGATCTTTCATGAGTTCAAAATCCTTGAAAGCGAATGTCTTGCTAAAATCCAATTTGCTTTGTGCCGTAGGGTCTGCAGCATCGCCATCATATATCTTGGCACAAATGTCCAAACCCTCCGCTGCCAAAGCTATATCATAGGTATCCGTAGCGGAACACATTGCAAACATAAATCCGCCACCGACTACATATTCCTCAATTTTCTTTACAACGCCCAATTTCAATTGGGAAACCTTGGCGAAACCGAGTTTCTTAGCCAATTCTTCCATTTTCCGCTGATTCTCCCTATACCATGCAGCAGAACTATAGCTCCGATAAAAACGACCATATTGCCCCGTAAAATCCTCATGGTGCAAATGTAGCCAATCATATTTTGTCAATTGGTCACCCATGACTTCCTCATCGTATATGGTTTCGTAAGGGATTTCTGCATAGGTCAAAACCATCGTCACAGCATCATCCCAAGGTTGGACTTTTTCTCCTTTTGCATTAAAATCCGGAGTATAAACGGCGATTTTAGGAGCTTTCTCCAACTTCATCGCCTCTTGGTTCACTTCGGCTTGCCCTATGTCTCCCAATATTTTATTGAATTGTGCATCCGGAATGACCTTGAAGCTTACATCTCTCTTTTTGCATAGTTTTTCAAAAAGAACATCATGTTGGAAAGCAAAACTTCCTCCTTGATAATTCAACAACCACCAAGCTTCCACTTCCTTTTCCAATACCCAATATGCCACGCCATATGCTTTCAGGTGGTTTTTTTGGGAATCATCCATTGGTATCAGGATATACGCCGCTGATACATAAGTGTAGAAGGCAAGGCTTAAAGCCAAAACAGATAAAAATTTCTTCATTATTTTATTTTAAATTCAATTCTATGGATATATTAAAAACATCCCAAGAGTATAACGCAAGTTCAAGCATTTTTTCTTCAAAATCCATTATTGATTAACAAAACATTGTGAAAACGGGTAATCCGGTGAAGAAGAATGCATATTTTAGACGGCTTAATATCTGATTAATCATAAAACATTGCCATTTGACATTGATAATTGATAGCTTTGTAATCTTTAGTTGTTGGCTTTTAATTCATTCATTCAGATGTATTTTAGAATATTATTCATATCGATTGTAATATTCCTTTGTTCTTGCCATCAAGAACAAAGGGTAAGAAAGAATAATCATGGGGTCGATTCCTTTACAGAAATCCTTTATTCTGACGATGCTGTGAAATTCATTGGAGTTTATGTCGATTTGGATGCGAAGCAAAAAGTACAAATCCAAGCCATCGCTGATGAATATGCAATTGTTTTAAACAATATGAGCCTCGAAGAAAGGAAAAAAAATACAGCACGTTATATTATTAAGTTCCTTTCCCGTTCCATCAAAGAAGTCTTGACAATGGAGCAGGCCGAAAAATTCATTACCGAGAACAAATGGGTCAATGAATTATTCGGTGAAGAATAATTCATTACTTACTCCCTAACTTATCGCATAACTCGTCAACCTACACCTCACTTTCAATAATTGGTTTACTTCCTCTATTGGTATGTTATAGGCTTGATATACTTGATGGTTATCAGAAATCAGACGCAATTCCTTGAGTTCTTGTCCATGTTTGATTTGTTGTACTCTTTTCGTTACGAAAGAGTTAGTGACAATCACATAAATGTGATTGTCATAAATGGGAGTGTCTCTTTCCATGTATTCACAAACAATCAAATCTCCATGAGTCAATGTCGGCATCATGCTTTCTCCATCCACTTCAAAAGCGAATAGATTTGTCCCTGAAATATTGGGCAAGGAAAATTTAGGTAAGTTTTCCACATAAGTGGGACTGTTGAATTCTATGGTATCCCCTGCCCTTACTTTCTTATCCAATAGGGAAATATTCGCCATTTTGCCGAAAACCTGTTCAGATTTCAGCATGGTTTCTACCCCGAATTGTTCCATTCCTCCCTCCATGAACATTTCCTTACTCAATCCGAATAAATAATTCGAATTGACGTTATAATGGTCAAACAGTTTGCTGAGTTGATCCACCGTAATATTCCGTTTTCCTTTAAGAATACTATTGATTACATGATTATAAGTTCCCAGTTTATTAGCAATATCGGATTTGCCCTTGATAATGCTATTTTTTTCCAAGGAGGAATAAACCTCCCTAAATCTTTGGTTTACAATATTTTCCGTAAAATCCGCCATAAAAACAATGAATTGTTTAAAATAATTGTTGCTTATTGAAACTTATTGTTTTATATTTGTGTTATAATAATTAAATACCTGTGCCTTTTTAAAACAAATCCGTTTCTTTAAAACGCTAAATATACAAATAATTTCTATGCAGTCAAAATATACAAATAATGAAACAAATGGCTCTTTCCCCATTCTCTCCAAAGGAATGGCTAAGGGTTATGATTTCACGAACCAGTATAATCCAGAATTAGCTGATTTATTATGGCAGATATTCCATATCCTCATGAAGCCTTTTGTTGCCTTGAGGGCTAAGATTTACCGTAGTGTTTTGAGACCTTTCCTTCGTATGGAAAATAGGAATATTCCTATTTTCAGACTTAGTGTTATCCTTGTAGGGTTTTCCTTGATTTATTTCAAAAATCTTTCTTTTGCATTTACTGTTAGTAATCCGCTTGCTATGATTACCGATGATTCGAATCCGCTTGCCATATCAAACCATGAAAATGATTTTTATGCTAAGACTGTAAATGAATATGCCCCTGTTTCCGCCAAGGAATTGAATACGACAACTGCCTCAGAATATATAAAAAGACATAAGGAACTCGCCATTGCCGAAATGCGAAAATATGGAATTCCTGCAAGTGTCACATTGGCACAAGCCCTCATAGAAAGCCGAGCAGGAAATAGCCGCCTCGCCAGACAAAATAAAAACCATTTTGGTATTAAATGTTTTAGTAAAAAATGCAAAAAAGGACATTGCACCAATCACTTTGATGACCACCATAAGGATTTTTTCAGGAATTATGAATCCGTTTGGCTCTCGTATAGAGCGCATTCAAAATTATTACAAAAGAAGCGGTATGGAAAATTAAAATCTTATGGAAAAGATTATAAAAAATGGTCCAAGGGATTAAAGGAAGCGGGTTATGCTACGGATAAGAAATATGATAAAAAACTAATCGGAATCATTAAGAAATATAAACTCTACCAATATGATAAATAAGTACGCTTGGAATTTTAAATAATTCTATTTGACCTAACCGTACCTTATTGTCTAACAATCAAAAAACCAAAAGAAGTAAATTCTCTTTTTTTACCTACTTATTTAGTTATCAAAATTTCCGCCTCTGTCCCTCAACGGAGGCGGACTATTAAAACTCGAATCATTATGAAGTACGTATTTTTTATTTACATGCTGATTTTGGCAATTGGCTGCCAAAATCAATCCGCTAACCATAATATTGCCCCACCCCATATTGGAATACAAATCCAAGAAGCAAGGAATAAAGTCGGCATCAGTCAAAATGACTTGGCAGAAACTTTGGGCTTAACACTTCGACATATAGAAACCATAGAACGGGGAGATGCAGTGCCTACTCGAGACATTATTGTTGAAATTGAAGAAAGGCTGGGATGTGAGATAGTTCTGGACAACATATAGTTATTTAATTAATATATTCAAAAATCCAGTCACAATAGCATTTTCGGCATAGTATTTGTAATTTACTTATACAATTAAATAAAATATGACAATGCGTAAAACCATCTTCATTACACTCATTTCTTTCTTCTCTATTTTGTCTTTGAGTGCACAACTTGAAACAAATACTGAAGCCCAAAAAACAATGACTTATGAAGAAGCTGTCCGTTTATTGACTGCTTTTGATGATGAATTCAATGAAAAAGGAGAAGCACCTGAATTCCCTACCTTAGGTAAGCAGATTGCCAATGCAAGGAACAAAAAGAATGTCTCCTTATCTACATTGGCTTACGTTTCGGGCTTATCCGAAGAAGTTATCAGTAAAATAGAAGGAGACAGAATTACACCTACTAGGGATATCCTTGCTAAAATCGAAGATTTTCTAGGAGAAGAGATTGTCCTTATGGACAATTAAATCTTCTTATCAATTTGGAACAAACGCCACTATATATTTTTACGAATGGCTCCCGGTTTTTCCGGGAGCTATTTTTTTTTGTATTTTGCCGGCTTTAGATATCCTATCATCTTTTCGAATATGAAAATAGAATTAAAAGTAATTGGCAAAACAGCATTTGACTATTTGAAAGATGGTATAGCCATATATGAAAAAAGGTTAAAAAAATACTGTGCTTTCTCAATGTCCATTATTCCGGATATTAAGAATGCGAAAAACCTCAGCAAAAAACTCATAAAAAGCAAAGAGGGAGAACTCATCCTCAAGAAAATTACCAAGACTGACTTCCTCATTTTATTGGATGATAAAGGAAAAGAAATGACTTCCTTACAAT
This sequence comes from Saprospiraceae bacterium, assembly GCA_020631375.1. GTDB lineage: Bacteria > Bacteroidota > Bacteroidia > Chitinophagales > Saprospiraceae > JAHDCE01. The sequence goes on from JAHDHJ010000046.1 coordinate 9,782, forward strand.
TTTCAGAATTGTTAGAACAACGTTTACTTCCATCCGGAAAGAATATTGTTTTTCTTATTGGCGGAGCATATGGATTTTCGGAGGAAGTCTATAAAAGGGCGAACATGAAAATTTCTCTTTCCAAACTCACCTTTTCCCACCAGATGGTCAGGCTTTTTTTTATCGAACAATTATATCGGGCATTTACCATTTTAAATAATGAACCCTATCATCATGAATGATACCTAGCGGCATCCGCTTTATAGAACTTGTGGGGCTTTGCGTTACC
>JAHDHJ010000046.1:10059-21989 GCA_020631375.1 Saprospiraceae bacterium
TCCAGTAGCTACGAATTTCGGACAATCCGAAAACCACTTAATCTTCAAGGGAGAATCATTACATTTGTGAAAAAATAAGAACTATGACTATAATTACATATGTTATTTTGGCAATAACTATTTTGGTTTCCTATCTCTCATTCCAAAATAGAGAACTATTCAATAAGCTGTCGCATCACCCTTATTCAGTCGCCCAAGACAAAGAATACTATAGATGGATTACATCCGGATTAGTACACGGGGACTGGATACATTTGGGTATTAATATGTTTGTACTTTGGCAGTTCGGGGGAATGGTAGAAACAATTCTTTCACAAGAAAGCTTTTTCGGAGCTACATTTGGTCCAATCGTATTCTTATTATTTTACATTTTTGCCATTATAGCTGCAGACATCCCATATTTCGCTAAACACAAAAACGACCCAACTAGAGCATCAGTAGGAGCATCAGGAGCAATTGCAGCACTATTATTCGTATACATGATGTTTTTTCCTTGGCAAAAAGTGTATCTATATGGAGTAATCCCAATCTATACTATCCTAGGTGGCATTGCTTACCTTGCTTACGAAACTTACGCTCACAAAAAAAATAGGGCTGGCGATAGAACCAATCATTTAGCGCATCTATTCGGTGCTCTCTTTGGGATTGTCGGAATTATCGCACTAAAACCATCCATAGCTTTGATATTCTGGAATAATCTTATCCAGAATGCCCCTTTTTAAACTCAAAATATCATGAAAATAATAGATCTACATTTTTACGATCAAAAGGAAGTCATAGCAGCCTATCTTGTAGAAACAAGTGATGGTCCAATCCTAATGGAAACAGGTCCGTTTTCCACTTTCAAGCATTTGGAAAAAGGAATAAATGAAGCCGGCTACCAAGCTGCTGAAATCAAGCATGTTTTTCTCAGCCATATCCATTTGGATCATGCCGGAGCTGCTTGGTGGTTTGCAGAGCAAGGTGCTAATATTTATGTCCACCCTAAAGGCTATAAACATATGGCAGATCCAAGCAAACTCATGCATTCTGCCAAAAGGATTTACCAAGATATGATGGACAGCCTTTGGGGAGCTATGAATCCGATTCCCGAATCACAACTATATGCCATAGAGCATGAGAAAATCATTAGCATAGGGAACACTGACATTCAGGCATGGCATACACCCGGGCATGCCGTACACCATATTGCTTGGCAAATAGGAGGTTCCTTATATGCAGGAGATGTGGCAGGAGTAAAAATCAGAGAAGGGTCTGTCGTGCCTCCCTGCCCTCCTCCGGATATCAATGTAGAAGATTGGTCTGCTTCCATTTCCTTGATTAAGACTTTGGGTATTAATAAAATGTACCTCGCCCACTATGGCGAAGTCAATGATATTATTCCCCACATGGATGCCTTGGAAAAAGAATTGAATCATTGGGCGGATTGGATGAAGCCATATTTTGAAAATGAGACTCCGCCTGCGGAAATCACTCCCCTATTCCAAGAAATGGTCCAGAACAGGCTAAGGGAAAACGGTGTGACAGACGAAATACACATGGGACAATATGAAGCTGCGAATCCATCCTGGATGAGTGTGGCAGGATTGTTAAGATATTGGAAAAAGAAGGAAGAATAAACAAGTGCAGAACTATTTTGATTCTCCTTTGTTTTGATTTCGAACTTAGCTTAACTATGCGAAAAATCCATTGCAATTCATTGTAACTTGAATTATCAATAATTTATCCGTATTTTTCGGCGAAATTTCACTATTTATTTAAATTAATACGCAATAATGACAGCGAAAGAATTTTTATTAGCCTTACCATCTAAGGTATCTCCAGAAGCGATAGAAGGACATAACACTAATTTCCAATTCGATTTGGCAGGTGATGATGGAGGACAATATACACTATTGATAGCAGACGGAAAAGCTTCCGTAGTCGAAGGACTAGAAGGTGAATCCAACTGTAAAGTTTCTGCAAAAGGAAGTGATTTGATGGATGTAGTCGAAGGACGCCAAAATCCAATGATGGCTTTCATGATGGGAAAAATCAAGGTAACGAACCAAGGAGAAATGCTTAAATATGCTAAGATTCTTGGCTTAATGTAAGAAGCTATCTTTTTTAAAAGATAAAAAGTCTTCCTATAAAATAGGAAGACTTTTTTGTTTCAATAAAACGGCACCAGCCTTATTCCAAAAGTCATTGGTGTAAAACCATAACCCCTATCTTGGCTTTTGATAAAAAGGGGATGGAAACCATATCTTGCAAAAAAAGTGAGGTAACTGAATCCTATTTCGGATTGTAATCCGTATTGGATATTCGAAAGATTGAAATTCCCTTTTGAACTTGCCTTTCCTCCCTCCTCTGTTTTCTGTTTTTGCTTTGCTCCCATGACAAACCCCACATAGCCTCCAAATGAAACATGAAATGATTTTTTCATTTTAAGCGGATTGGATTCATATTCCAACAATAAGGGAATAGATAAGGAAGTAATCTTCAAACGATTCTTTGTAAAAACGACGGTATCCACCAATGTTAGGGTCAGAAAATTCTCATATGGAGAAATCGTAAATTGGTTTTTCAACTCGTACCTTTGAAAATCCAAAGCGAAACCATATTCCAAATTCAAGCGATGCCTATACAAGCTTATCCGTTGCCTAAAAATATTGACACCTATATGAAGGGATTTTCTAACATTCATATCCAAGGTGTCATAATAGGATTGGGGTACATTCCCGTAAGTTTGAGACAGAGTGTTCCACCCCAAATCCACCAAAAACCACCTCGTGGTCATTCGCCTTTTTTCGCTTAATCTGATTGAATCAGTATTGACTTCTTCCAAAATGGATAAATTCAAAGTATCCGATTCTTGGGCAGTAAGTCCAAGGCAGAGCATTGAGCAAAACATAAGAATTAATAAATCATATCTCCAAAACATCATATTTCTCCTTTCCTTTTTCTTGGATTTTCCGACCGCAAAATAAACCAATCATGGCTTTAACGCTAAATATTCGTTTTTTTTCTAATAAAACCACAAAATCTGAAAGTCTTGCACGTTTATTGCTATATGATAATGAATATTTGTTTTACTAAGCTATAAAAAGTTAAATAGCAAGAGGTTAAATAAATATATTTATACAAAAAGCATACATAAACATAAGTCAAGACACGCTATAAAGTCAACTATTCAAGGAATTAAATTTATTTGCCTTATGGGAAAAAACATTAGAATCATAATCATCCTCCTTTCCATATTCCTATTTATGGCTAGGGTGGTTTCCGCACAGGATTGTCCTGCTTTGGAAGATGCGGTCTATTACCAAGTCCAAGATTGTAATGATAAGGCTAATGTATGTATAAATGTGAACTTAGAAGACATCTTATTGGGCAATCTGACCATATCTGTCAATGACGAACCATATGAGGGGAATTATTATGGCTGCAATTTGGATTCAACCATCCTGTATAGTTATTCCACATTATTGGGAGAGGGTGATTTGGGTCCCTACCTTTTGGAGTCATGGTATGTAAACGGAACCCTTTTCACTGCCCAATTCCAAGATATCCCGGAACTTCTCAGCCTTATGAATACTTGGGATCCAATTGGAAATTGGGTAAAAGCCCCTAATGAAACCAGAATAACGGGCGGAGATTTGAGCCAAGAATACAGCGACATCCATATCGAACAACTACAAGTTCCCGGCACTTACGCCACTCTGGGACTAAATTATGGAACAGATGCTTTGGGAACCATCCTACAATTACCCGTAGGTGTCCATATCGTAGAAGTTACAGATAATATGGCCTGCAATGCAGGTACAGATATATATGTGGCATGCACACCTAATGAATACCTTGAAGAAACAATAATTTCCGGTCTTTCGGGCGAAATATGTTTGGACGATAGTCAATTATTAGGCACAGAATTCACTTCAAGCCTTTGCGGAGTCGGGGATATTTCAGTTGTGGAATTCGTGGTTAATGGGGACAACAATTGCGTCTCATATATAGCACATATACCCGGTGTAGAGACGGCTTGTTTTATCATTTGTGATGAATTGGGGATTTGTGATACGACTTATCTTACAGTTAATTCATTAGAGCCTCCTAACAATATCATTATAGAAACCGTTCTGCTTGGACAGACCATGACAGAGTGTTTGGATACGGATGGACTAAGTGGAACTACTTTCGAGATAACGAACCAATGTCCTGAATTTTCCGGAGAAAATGTTGATTTTAGTTTTGAGGATGGCTCAGTCTGTGTGGATTACACAGGACTTTCCGTAGGGGTAGATACCGCATGTATTTTCATTTGTGATGACTTGGGAGATTGTGATTCTATGATGTTTTATATCTCTACGATTAATCCTGACATTGATTCGCCTATAGCGAATCCAGACAATGCAACAACAGGAGAGAACGCCACAGTAAACATTCCTGTTTTGGATAATGACAGTGTAGAATTCGTTTCCACAATTATCGTACTTGGAGAAGCTGAGAATGGTAACGCTTATGTCACAATGGACAATCAAATCGCTTACGAACCGAATGAAGCATTCTGTGGAACGGATAATTTCAGTTATATCGTTTGTAATATCGCAGAATGTGATACTGCCTCTGTAGAAGTACTTGTCCTTTGCGAAGACATTAAAATATTTACAGGATTTTCTCCCAATGGAGATGGAGTAAATGATATGTTCAGGATTTCAGGAATCGAAGCTTTCCCTAATTGTTCTGTAAGCATTTATAATATTTGGGGAAATATGGTTTACCAGAATGAAAAAGAAACAGGCTACCAAAACGAAGCCGGATGGGATGGCACTTGGAATGGAAAACAGTTAGTAGATGGAAATTATTTCTATATGATAGAATTGAACGATGATGCCAAACAAACTTTCAGTGGTTATGTCCTCCTACACAGATAGCTGTTAAGCAGATGACTAGATACTTAGATATAGAGGAACATTAACATTGCTTACCATAATCTTATTACAGCATTACTATTGGGTCATTTTGTCGAATTACTTAAGACCGAAATTATAAGAGCGATTTGCGGGGACATAAACATATTATGAAAGAGACCACTTCCTAGGAAGTGGTCTTTTGCTTTATTATTATTTTAATTCAAGTTGCGAACAAGTCCGCAAAGTCCATAGGAAACCCTTTTCTGTTTAAAACTATGGTCTATCGATTATCCTCTATTGACAAGTTGCGTTTTACGCAACTTAGATTATCTATTTACTCAAATCCAAAAACACACCTACAGAATACGAGGGAGCAGCAGCAATGATTTCTCCCCTGAACGCCGATGCATAACTAAGGGACATTCCAACTTTCTTTGTAAAATAATATGCTGCCTCTAAACTATAGCTAATGTATTCCGAATTATTCGAAAATATACTCGTACTTGTTATATCCTCCGCAGTAGCTCCATTTTTAAATGATTCTATTGCATTGACTTTTCCAACAAGCCATAATTTATTTTTAAAAAATCCACTACCGAATTCAAAACCATATCTGAATTCTTCAGAATATTTTTTGGTTCTATTGTTGAATCCTAGATAAGCGGAAACATAGGAATTTACTTTTTTCTTTTTCCCTAATTGAAAACCCGTACCTGCATCTATTTGGATTAGCTGATTGAATTCCCCGTCTCCGGTTTGTAATTGTCCGGAACTTCCGGCTGAGCTTTTTCCCGTAGGCAAGCCAAGAATCAAGCTAGCGGATATAGGGACTTTTGCTCCTTTTTTTGTCAATCCATATTTCACTCCCAAATCTATATCTCCGAAGAAATTTACCGCTTCCCCTTTAATTAATATTTCCTGTGTGGTTGCAGAAACTTGGTTATTCATATAATTCCGGCTCAATAAAGGTGCATAAATAATACCTGTCAATTTATTCGTAAAGCCATATTCGGCATAAATCGAAGTATTAAAAATACCCGTTGTAATATTCGGATCAATCCCTCCGGTACTCGTATAATGCTGGTCAAAGGTCAACCACCATTCCGATAATTTAATATATGCCTTGCCTTTGAATTGTGGCCAGGGACCTCCAGCTTTTGCCAATGAAATAAAAAGAAAGAAGCAGAATGGGATGCAAATAATTTTTTTCATAATTAATCTTTAATGGAATCTATTGGATAATTTCGCCATGCCCTACTTTCACTCCGAAAGGCTTGCAATAATAAAGGACATAATTATAATCAAAAATGGACGTATTCGGAATGGTATAGGAATGTGCACCCGAAAAGATTTGTACTGCTCCTATTTCATAAGCATCCGCATTTGAATTCGGATTATTCGAAAGATAAACATAGAGGCCCGGCAATCCCGTATCCGCTTCATAATCACTCGAAAATTCAAGAAGCAAATCATCCCCATTTTCAGCAATCGTAAAATCCCCCGTCAGGACATAGGAACTTGTCGTGTTCACTGTTCCGGAAAATTCATTGGAATTAATAACCGTACTTTCTCCTACTTGAACGCTTACTTCATCAGTTAAAATTTCTGTACCATTATCATATTCTGCCCTAATGGTTGTGCTACCTAGTTGGAGTGCCGTTGCAAAACCATCATTTGCAATACTTATGGTATTTTCATCCAGACTTGTCCAAGACAAATCCACATTTTCCGACTGTCCAACATTATTCAAATACATCGCTTCAAAAGTATAATTAGAATTCACTTCCAATGTATCCGGCGCATTCGTAATCCTTAATTCAGGTTCTTGGGTATCGAATAAAATATCATCTTTGATACAACCCGTCGTAAATACTGCGAGGATTAATCCAAGTAATAATAACTTTTCCATTTCTATCTGAGTTTAAATTCTAAGGGCAATTATTACACTGTAAACCAAATAAGTTTAATTTTTCATGGCTTCTTTTGAAATTTGGACATCGTTATTTTTCTCCACCATAGCTAAGGCTATGCTGTCAAAAAATGCCTCGCCAAATCCCAAAATAATCTCATCAAAATTTTAAACAACTTAGTTTACAGTGTAATTATAGTTCATAATACTAATTTAAAATATCGGCTTGGGGACTTATTAGTAAGAACGACTTTTTGAAATGCACCCGTATAACCCGACTTCTTTCCAATTAAAATTCTTCAAGTAAAAAAACGGAACAACACTAAGTAGTTATTCAAGTTAATCATGTCGTGTTCTTTCAGCATCTTTTTAGCCTGTACTTCGTTGAAGAACCATTCCTTTAGCTATGAAAGTCATGAACCTCCGCCTTGTTCAGACTAAAAATTCACTAAAATTCATCCGACACTATTAATTTGACTAACTACTAAGGAATGGTGAAATAATAAACTTACATTCTTAGGCTTGTTATTTTCATCCCATCCGTCGTTGAAAATCCTCGACAATGCCCTGCATTGCCTACGGTTTTCGCCTTGGCTGAAATAAAAATCACCGCCCCTAAAAACGCAATTTATTAATTCATCATTCCTAATGTATTGCCCCGAAATAATATTCTAAAAATTTACCAACCTATATCTTATGCTAATTTTTCCATGTCTCTGACCAGTATGCTTTTCCGATTAAAATAAATCAAATTGGACTTTTTTAAATCATTCATGACAGAAGTAACTGTCTGTCTTGAAGTTCCTGTTATATTGGCTATATCTTGCTGCGTCAATGAATGGCGAATTAACATTTCAAAACCAACTCGTTGCCCGTTTTTATTTATAGAATCTTTTATGAAATCAATAATCCTTGCCCTAGCATCCTTTAATACCAGTGACTCCAATCTTCGTTCTGCACTAATCAGGCGGCTTCCTATCATTTCGTATAATTTCAAGCTCATTTGCAAGTTAGTTTGGATCATTGCCTTTATCAATCCGGCATCTACAGCACAGTACTCCACTCGGGAATTCATGCATTGTGCAAAATCCATTCGTTTATCTTCTCCCACCAAACACAATTCCCCAAACATCGCATTCGGATAAAGAACCGTTTTAATGACTTCCTTGCCATCACTAGAATGTGTACCTATTTTAATACATCCTTTTCTAAGAAAAAAGACTTTCTGCGCCGTTTCATCCGGTAAATAAACGAAATCGAATTTTGAACGGCGGAACATTTCTGATTTTTCCAAAAGTCTTAAGAAGTCGGCATCATTCAAAACATTGAACAAGGGGATTTCTTTGAGGAAACTGGCTGTTATTTCTTTATTCATGGCAAGGATATTTTTGTATAGTAATTTTTAATTATTCTCTCTTTTATACATCCAATATCAGCCATATTAAGGCTTATCAAAACAACATAATAAATAAAAAATACTACTAACATTAAATAAACTAAAATCATAAATAACTATTAATCAAAGATTTGATTAATAATATAAAATCACTAAATACAAATAAAATTTATATCCCCCATTCAATGGGATAGCTATAAAATTCATTATCTTCGCATTTATTTCTAGAAATGATAAAAACATGAAGAACATTACAGTTATAGGCGCAGGAACAATGGGAAATGGAATTGCCCATGTTTTTGCCATGTTTGGGCATAAAGTCAGCCTTGCGGACATCTCACAGGCAGCTTTGGACAAAGCCATTGCTACAATCAGCAAAAATTTGGATCGTATGGTCGCCAAAGAAAAAATTAGCGAAGCTGCTAAAAATGAAACTTTGGCTAACATTTCCACTTTCACCGACCTTTCAGAAGCTATTGCAAATGCAGATTTGGCAGTAGAGGCAGCGACTGAAAATGTAGATTTGAAGTTACGTATCTTCAAGCAAATGGATGAATTAGCTCCTAAGGACGCCATTCTTGCTACAAATACCTCTTCTATTTCTATTACTAAAATTGCAGCGGAAACTTCCCGACCGGAAAAGGTCATAGGAATGCACTTCATGAATCCGGTTCCGGTAATGAAACTGATAGAAGTCATCCGAGGATATGCCACTTCCGATGAAACGACAAAAGCTGTCATGGAAATGAGCAAGGGTCTCAAGAAAATCCCTGTTGAGGTGAATGACTATCCGGGCTTTGTTGCCAATCGGATATTAATGCCTATGATTAATGAGGCCATTATTACCTTATATGAAAGTGTAGCCGGCGTGGAGGAAATCGATACGGTTATGAAATTGGGTATGGCACATCCTATGGGACCATTACAATTGGCCGATTTCATCGGACTCGATGTTTGTCTTTCGATCATGAGAGTTTTACAAGATGGCTTTGGCAATCCTAAATATGCTCCTTGTCCTTTATTGGTCAATATGGTTACTGCCGGGAAATTAGGGAGAAAGTCCGGAGAGGGATTTTATAGCTATACCCACGGAACTAAGGATTGGATCGTATCAGATAATTTCAAAAGCTAAGTTTTCAATTGTTACAAATATTAAGTAGATGACTAGATATTTAGATATAGAGATTTTCAGATAAAACATTGTTTACCATAACCTTATGACAACACTACTATTGGATTACTTTTGTCGAATTACTTAATACAAAAAGCAGGGATTAGAACTTCGTTCTAATCCCTGCTTTTGTCTAAAGTCTAAATACTAAAATCTAGCATCCAAATTATTAATCACTACTAGAAAGCATAGACAATAACCTAAGGAATTCAAGATAAATCCAAGCCAAGGTTACCAATAATGCGAATCCGCCCATCCACTCCATATACTTAGGAGCACCACTTCGGACACCATTTTCTATCATATCAAAATCCAAAAGGAAATTCAATGCTGCCACTCCAATAATCAATAAGGAAATACCTATAGCCATAGGGCTGCCATCATGAAGGAAAGAAGCATGTACACCAAAAAAACTTAGGATAAATACAACTACATACATCAGCATGATTCCCATTGTGGCTCCAGCCACTATCATTTTGAATTTTTGTGTCACCGGAATCAAACCGGAACGGTAAATCATCAGCATTACGAAAAGTGTCGAAACCGTAAGTCCCAAAGCCTGAACGACAATGCCATCAAACTGAGCCATGTAAATCATGGAAACAATACCTACGACAAAACCTTTCAGCACTGCATAAACAGGTGCTAAGGTCGGAGCCAAATGTGGCTTCATATAAACGACCATAGCCGTAATGAAAGCACCTATCATAGAGCCTATCATCACAGGGTATGAAGCGAAGTAGCTGGAAACAAAAGCCGATCCAACTAAGATCATTATCAATATTAAGGATTTGTTTAATGTACCACTCAAGGACATCCTCTCTTGGATAACATTAACGGGCGCGTCTAATACTCCCCTATCACTATAATCAACAGAATAAGTTTCTGGATCTTCAAACTTTTTGGATAAAGGATTATTAGATTTTTGGAATCTATTCAACATAATTTTATAAGAATTTGGTTAACTATATAACAACATAACAAATATAGCATTGTTTTTGGTTCAATGTAATAACAAAATGATTTATTAAATTGCATTAAATTTAAACGTTATACCCTTTAAAAGATTGCCAAGAAAGCTTTTCATTAAGAAAACAAGGATTCAAAATGATTGATTATCTTAGCAAAACAGAATTGAAATAATAGAAAAAATGGATAATAAACCAACTTTAAAAGAATACCTGAAAAACAATCCGGGAAAAGGTCTGAATGATTATTTCCTAGAATGGGGACAAGACCCCGAACCCAAACACCCGGAATATCATCCTCCGGAAGAATACAAAGCTCCGCCTCCACCACCACCGCCTCCACCTAAACCCGAGCCTCCCAAAGAGCCGATTTTAGAGCAATACCAACAGAAACAACCATTCAATCAAAATCGACAAGCTGTCCAACAAGACAATACATTTGTTAACACCCAACCTAAAAGTTACCTTGCTCCTACTAAATCGGGTAAGGCAAAAATCAGCATCCTTTCCATTCTGGGTGCAAGTTTGGTCATAGCCGCCATTTTCCTCCCTTGGATTAGTGTTGAAGGGATTAAGGGTTTTAAAGGCATTACTATGGTAGGCGGAATGGAAATGCCGGACACTATAGAAAAATTGATGGGATATGCCCATTCCTTGATTTACCATACCATTTATGCTATTCCGGCAGGTGGAGTGATCGCCCTTTTGGGCGAAATATCCCGTAATTGGGTGCTTCGGATTTTAGGGCAAGTTATCGCTGTGGCTTTTGGTATCTTTTGGATTTTCACACTTTATAGTTCCCATGTACATATTACCACAGGACTCAAGATGGAAGATTTGGAATTGTTCAAATACTTACAATATGGCACCTTTATGATGGTAGGGGGCATTTCATTATTCTTTATAGACATGATAAAAATCATGTTTGGCAAATAATCGAATGAATAAAAAAAGCACTCGCCGCATCTCATATGGCAAGTGCTTTTTGTATAAAGACATCTAAATATTCAGATAAAAAATGAAAATTACATCCTTATCAATCATTTTACTTTCCTTTTGCTTATTTGCTTGTAACGCTCCACAAGCAGAGAATAAAGAACCAACAGTTTCAGAAATGGACAAGAAGGGTTACGATGAAGACCTGGCAAAAAAATTAGGTGCAGACGAATATGGCATGCACAAATATGTAATGGCATTCTTAAAAAAAGGCCCTAATAGGAATCAGGAAAAAAACGAAGCGGAAGAATTACAACGTGCCCATATGGACAACATCAACAAATTGGCGGAGCAAGGGAGATTGGTTCTTGCCGGTCCGTTTTTAGATGATGGAGATATTAGGGGAGTTTATATTTTTGATGTGGAAACCATCGAAGAAGCAGAAAAACTCACAGCAACTGACCCCGCAATAAAAGCAGGAAGACTTATCATGGAATTACACCCTTGGTATGGCTCAGCCGCCATCATGCAAACGAATGAAATCCATGAAAAAATCTCTAAAGTGAAGATATAAAATTTATTTTTCATAAGTGTAATTTTCCCTTTACTCTACCCGATGGTTTTTCTATTCAAGAACCCAACTCGCCTTTCAAGGTGT
>JAHDHJ010000308.1 GCA_020631375.1 Saprospiraceae bacterium
AAATGATAATTGAAATCTCTTTTTTGTCTATATACCGGGTCTAAATAAATGGTAGAGCCTCTTTCTCTTATTAATCCAAGTATTTTTTTATATGAATCCTTTTCCTTTGACTTTGAATTATTGATCGTTACTCTATAAGCATCTTCCCCATGTGTGACAAGAGAGAAATAATAGTCTTCAAATTCTATTTCCTCATTATTTTTATGGATGAAAATAGGTTGGTAAGCCAGTTCCCTTAATTTTTCAAGGGTTAAATAAAGAGTGAAAGATGGAAGTTTAGAGTCTGGTCTAGGGTTTGCTTTTAAATTCCCCCAACTTAATGTTGTTTCAGTTGTTTCAATTTCAGATTCCTTTTCAATATTAATATTGTCATTAACCAATTCTGGATTACTTTCTTCAATTTCCAATACAGGAGCATCTATTATTTCTTCAAGCTTTCCGCTGATTTCATCCAAATTCGTAATCGGGTCTGCGAGGTTAAAAGAAAATAAAACAGTCATTAAGCATAGTATCGGAATGATAAATAAATATCTTAAACCATTCCTCTTTTTAGAATTTTTTGTTGATAACATAATCAAACGTTTTTTAATAAGTGAAGCAAAAGTGTTACTAAGTGTAGGGTTGATGCTTTTGCCTACTTCTTCCACCAATAATTTGGCGTAGTGATATTTGGAGTTTGCTAAATTCGCTACGACATTGTCAGCGATGAATTCATGGGTTTCCCTTAGGCTGCGATTGTATAAATGTATAATCGGATTGAACCAATTAATAATACTAAGGATTTCCATAAGGATTACATCTGCCGAGTGCCATTGGCGGACGTGTACCAGTTCGTGTTGTAAAATCAGATCACTTCCATTGTGTTCATGCCTTGGATTAAAGAAAACCCAATTGAAAAAAGAGGAGGTATCCTGTTCATTGGTGTGCAATGTCTGAATACCTCCCTTTATTTTTGGGGATGTATTTTTTATAGTGGAATAAATATTGTGTAATCTATTAATTAATTTAAAGCTGAAAAATAAAACACCCAAGCCATAAACAATCAAAATGATTTCCCTTAATGACAATGAAAATGCGGGCTTGCTACTTTCTATTCCTGCATTGAATTCATAAGCATAATATTGTACGGTACTTATAATGGGAATAAATATTTCTGCTTCTTCTGTCCTTAAATTAAATTGGATGGCCGGAATTAAAAAAGAAATTACAGCTCCGAAAATCAAGTACATTCTATTGATTTGGAAAAAGGTAGTATTATGGAGTAATATTTTATAAGCTAAATAAAATATCCCCAAACAAATACTCGACTCCAAAAGGTATTGTGTTATTGGTGGTAATGTAAACATGATTTACTGTTTTGTTTTATTTTTTTACCAATCTGTTCTGACCCAAAATCATAGCATGATTAATAATAAGTAATTGCGAAGTAATCTAATCTAGAAATCTATTTCTCTCTAAATCAAAATATCCAAAATCACTCCTGATCTTTTATCTTTTCCAATATCTCATTCAAATCATCCAAATCCACATTTTCTTCCTTTACGAAAAATGACATGAGCTGCTCCACAGAACCACCGAAATAATTATTCATCATTTTTTTCAAAGAAGATTTTCTATATTCTTCCTTTTTGAGAATAGGAAAATAGCGGTGTGTTTTACCGAATGCCTCATGACCGATATAATTCATTCCTTCCAGTTTCCGTACAATGGATGAAATGGTATTATATGGAGGTTTCGGATCTCCCATCGCCTCTATGATTTCCTTTACGAATGCTTTTTCCAATTTCCAAAGAATCCGCATCACTTCTTCTTCCTTATGTGTTAGATTATTTTTCATCATCATTTAATTTCCATACTATAACCCAAAGATGTGAACTATATTTTAGTTTGTCAACTATTTTTTAGTTGTTCAACGATAAAATAGTTGATTTTAACATTTGAATCCCCTTTTTATGGCCAAAAGACGTATTTTCCATCGATTTTTAAATCCTTTTAAATATAGCAATTAACTTAAATATCTTTTCTTTGTATGGTAATGAAGTAATTTGTCGTTGTAAAAACAAATCAGAATCAAAATGAAAAGACTTCCTATCCTATTTATATATATATGTATAATTTTTTCCGTTCAGGCACAAATCAATGAGAATCTACAAATCAATACTTACAAGCTTGATAATGGATTGACGGTTTATCTCAACGAGGATCATAGTGTAAAGGAAGTATATGGAGCCGTTGCCATAAATGCAGGTAGCAAAAACGATCCTGCGGATGCTACGGGCATTGCCCATTATTTGGAACATTTATTGTTTAAGGGAACGACAGAAATAGGGACATGGAATTATGAGGCAGAAAAACCACTCTTGGATTCTATTAATTATTGGTATGATAAATTAGGAGAAACGGATGAAGAGAATCAGAGGTTAATGATTCAGTATAAGATTAATGATCTATCTGTAAGAGCTTCTAAGTATAGCCTCCCGAATGAATTCGATAATCTATTGAAGAGTATTGGCTCGCAGGGAGTAAATGCCTTTACATCGCCGGACATGACTTTCTATCATAACTCTTTTCCTCCGAACCAGATTGAGAAATGGTTGGAATTATATGCCCATCGTTTCCATAAGCCGGTCTTCCGTTCTTTCCAATCCGAATTGGAAGTTGTCTATGAAGAAAAGAACAGGGCAATGGATGGTTTTGAATATCAAATATTTGAAACCTTCATGGACAAATTGTTTTCACCACATCCATACGGAACACAAACGACATTGGGAAAAACAGAACATTTGAAAAATCCTTCATTGAATAAAATGTATGAATTTTTCAATACTTATTATGTTGCCAATAATATGGCTCTCATTCTCACTGGTGATTTCAATAAGGAAGATGTCATGCCAATGATCGAGCAAAAATTTGGAAAACTGAAGAGGGGAGAGTTGAAAGAATATCCGGATTATCCATTGAAAAAATTCCAAGGAAAAGAAAAGGTGAATGTTCGGTTCACACCGATAAAGGCAGGAGTAGTCGGATTCAAAACCCAAGGAGCGAATCACCCTGACCAACCCGCATTGGATGTCATGGCAGCGATATTGTCTAATGATAGCGAAACCGGTTTTTTGGATCAACTGTCACAAGAAAATAAAATCATGTTCGCTGAAATAGTGGCTGAACCATTGAATGATGACGGAGCACATCTAATTATTTTTGTTCCCAAAGTTTTGAGGCAATCTTTCAAGAAAGCAGAAAAAAATGTAATGAATGAAATCAATAAACTCAAAACCGGAAATTTTGATGATAAATTATTAAATGCGGTCAAGAATGAATTGTATATCAATTTCCAATCAGGATTGGAGGGCTTGAGAAACAGAGGAACGGCAATCGGTTATTCATTTAATCAAGGGATAAGTTGGGAGGAATATTTGGATTATCCCAATAAGGTGAACGCAGTCAGCAAGGAAGACATTATGCTTGCCGCCAATACTTATTATAATGGTGATATGTTGGCATTGTATTCTAAAATGGGATTTCCTAAAAAAGAAAAGTTGGAGAAACCATCCTATAGACCTGTGAAACC
>JAHDHJ010000047.1 GCA_020631375.1 Saprospiraceae bacterium
GCACACTAAACATACTATGAGAAAACTAAAACAAAACTAATACTGAATATTAAAATCTTTTATCTTTTAAAAGATATGTTTCTAATATTATAATTCAAATATATGTTGTTATTCCCTATCATGCTAACGCTGATTATGCTGGGGCTTGAAATATGACTGAATGGGCAATTTGGTATAGGGAACGGAAAATATATGATTTTTACACATATAAAATGCTTTTAATGACCATTTTCTGTATCTGGCGTACCGATTTCTTGCGAATGTGGCACAGTATTGCGATTTATGTGATTTTTTTTAGTTATATAATACATTGTTTTTTAATTGTTTGGATATTAATTAGAAGGTTGAGTCATCTATTTTTTCCAAATGTTTTTCTATTTCTTTAGTCACGTTTCTTAGTGTTTCTTTGTCAAATGGTGGTTTTAGATTCGCCAATTCTACCAATTCTAAAAAGGGTTTTGTACCGCCTGCTTTGCATAGTCTGAGGTAATCCGCCCAAGCTTCTTTTTCATTATTCTTTGATTTTTGCCAAAATTGGAAAGCACAAATTTGTGCCAAGACATAATCAATACAATAAAAAGGTCGCTGATATATATGCATGATGCTTTGCCAAACCCTACCACTATTTAGGTAAGGTGCCATATCCATTTTCCTATCAGGTAAATAAAGAGCTTCCATTTCTTTCCATGCTTCAGCTCGCTGGTTGGGAGTGAAATCTGGATTTTGGTAAATGATGTGTTGGAAATGATCTATTGCGCAGCCATAGGGAATGAAAAGCAATGTACTATTGAGGTGGGAGTAAAAATATTTTTCAGTATCTTCCCTAAAGAAACCTTCCATCCAAGGGTAAGTCAATAATTCCATGGACATAGCATGGATCTCAGCCGTTTCACTTGTAGGATTCCGATGCTCTATAATATCATAATGCCTACTTTCGAAATATTGGAAAGCATGACCAGCCTCATGCGTGAGTACTCTGACATCGTCTAAGGTGCCGTTGAAATTCGCAAAGATAAATGGGTGTTTATAATCACTGAAAGCCCAACAGAACCCTCCATCCTCTTTACCCTGTCGGCTTACTAAGTCAAGTAAGTCATATTCTTGTAAATAACGGAAAAGTTCCCCCGTCTCCGGACTTAATTCCTTATACATTTGATTTGCTTGGGCAATAGTATCTTCAGCAGTACCTTTGGGTTTTGGGTTTCCACTTAGAAAATGAAAATTCAAATCATAATATTCCAAATGTTCATAACCCAATCTTTTCTTTTGTTTTTGCCTTAATTTTTGGGCAATGGGTACAATGATTTCAACGACCCATTTTCTAAAATCAGCTACCATTTCTTCTGTATAGTCAAATCGTTGCATCCATTGGTAACCCAATGCTACAAAATTTTCATGGCCCATTTTCAGAGCCATCTTATGTCGAACCTTTACCATTCGGTCAAACAAATCATCGAATTCTTCCTGATGGTCCGCAAAAAACTTCCATTGTGCCCTCGATGCTTTTTCCCTTACTTTCCTGTCATTGTCCAAAAGATATTTCCCTATACTTCCGAGATTAAGTTTTTCCCCATTAAAATCAATTTCCGCCTTATCTTTTAGCTTGCTATATTCCGTACATAATTTATTATGCTCTTTTAATTCATTCAATATTATAGGATCGAAGCCATTGACAGAAAATTTGGCGATATCGAGAATATGCTTGCCCCATTTTTTGCTTATCTCCCCCTTGAATTTTGATTGGTTCAAAACGATATAGAACTGATTGACCAAATCTTCAAACCGAGGCATTATTTCATCCAAATGTCCGACTTCTTTCAGATAAGTTTCATTTCTAGTATTCGTACAGTACCTTATATTCGCCAACTGAAACATGGTATCGAAGCTGTCCCTTTTTTTATAAATATTAATGAATGCAGCATCGAATTTCCCGAATGTATCTGCATTTTCCATTTCATTGAGGACTGCTTTGAACTCAGTCTCAAATTTTTCCATGGGAATCCTTTCGTATCTTATATCCTTGAATTTCATAAGGTTTGGTTTTATTAAAAAACGAGGCTTTTACTCCTAAGAGAAAGCCTCGTTTTAATATAAAAGTTCGGATTTATATTATTTTTTTTCTTCAGCGACACCATTGGAAACCCTAAGGTCCAAGATGTTTCCCATTTGGTAGCAAGTTCTACATCTGGGCTCGTAGGCATCTTTTTCACCCAGTAATACAGTTTCTTCATTTTGTCCCAAACGGTAGGAGTGTGTTGCCAAATTCCCGCAATGCGGACAAATGGCATGTACCTTGGTGATGTATTCGGCAACAGCCAAAAGGTTAGGCATGGGACCGAAAGGAATTCCCCTAAAATCCATATCCAATCCCGCAACGATGATACGTTTTCCCCTCAAAGCCAATGTCTGGCAGACTTCTACCAGCTCCATATCAAAAAATTGGGCTTCATCTATTCCTATCACATTGAATTTATCTGCGTAGCGGAGAATGTCCATTGATTTGGAAACAGGAGTGGACATGATATAATTGGAATCATGCGAAACGACTTTTTCTTCATCGTATCTTGTATCTATTCTGGGCTTGAAAATGCCTACGCTCATATTGGCAAATGTTGCCCTTTTGAGCCTACGGATTAACTCTTCGGTCTTTCCTGAAAACATGGAACCGCAAACTACTTCTATCCATCCACTTCGTTGGCCTTTAAAACTTGGTTCTAAGAACATCTGATTGGTACAGTTTTTTCTACAAGATGATTAATGGAGCATAACTAAAATAGATTGTTAGGGCAAAAAAGTAACAATTTCACATGTAAATGCTAATTTTACATATACTCTTATATTAATATACAATACTTTTGGATTATCTTTTACGTTTTCATATTGTATCAATTCCTAAAAATAGGTATAATGATAATGCTATAAAAGATATGATCATATTATTTTAAAAAGAAATTACATGAACTTCCACAAAGCTAAGATACTTCTTGAAAAAATTAACAGACTACATGCAGGCATGAGTTTGGACACGGATAATGTAAGTCCGATAGAAAGGGATTTGATGTTGAGTTATGTTAGGGAATTTTATGAGGTTTTTTATTTGGAAAAACCATCTGTCGTTCCACTCACTACATCTACGAGACCCAAGGCTACACCCGTTCCGCCAAAGGTAGAACCCAAACCTGTGGTAGAAGTAACTCCTCCGCCAGCTCCGAAAGTAGAGCCTGTAAGGGTATATACACCGCCACCGCCACCTAAGGCAGAGCCTGTTGCAGTATATACTCCGCCGCCACCGGTAATAGAACCGAAGCCCGAACCTGTCCAAGAGGTGAAAGTCACTCCGCCTGTTGTAGAAAAAGTAGTAGAGGAACCCAAGCCGAGGGAAATTAAGAAATTCAATTTCATTCCGCCTCCACCGAGGAATGCTGTAAAGACTACACCTATCACTAAATCGAATGGAGATGGTGTGGATTTGTTCGATACCAAATCTACTAATGATATATCTGGCAAATTAGGTTTGTCAAAAATTGAGGACTTGAAAAGGGCATTCGGACTGAACGATAAAATGATGTACACGAATGAATTATTCGGAGGAGATAATAATGTTTTCAAGAATGCAATGGAAGAATTGAATTCATTTTCTTCTTTCGACCAAGCAAAGGTTTATCTAATGAAAAATGTAGCCGGAAAGTATAATTGGACTTCAAAGTCCAAGTCAAAATTGGCTAAGGATTTTATTAAGACAATTAGTAGAAGATATATATAATTTAAGCATGTTTGGATTTGGGATGGAATTGATTCCATCCCAAGTTATATTTATTCCTACCTGAAAATCTACTTAACTCCCTTATGAAAATAAAATGGTTTTCCATCCTGTTTTTATTCTTTGTTCAAATTCAAGAAAAAGGATGTGAAAAGGAAAAGGATGTACCTGAGGGAATGGACTATTCTGTATATGATAATTATATTCTGGACTTGCCTTTGCAGAGGGATTTGTACGCTGCCGCTAATATCCGGAAAAGGGAAATGATGGTTTTGGAAATCGAGGATTTGCCGGGAAATGAAAAAAATGTGGTGCGTATGGATTTTTTCGGAACAGATGGCAGATTGTTGAAAATAGAATTTAAGGATGATGTGTACAAAGACTCTATAGTATATGAATACACGGCATTAGGACAAATAGAAAAAGAGCATATTTACCACAAAGAACGAGATTCCACTACAACCCAATATTACTATCATCCAAGTGGAATGATGACCCAAGTTATTCATTATCGGGATCAGGTAACTGCTTATGATATGTATCATAACAGCCATTATAAATTAACGGATAAAAGAATATCAGAAGAATCTCCCACACATTCCGACCGTCGGGAAATATATAAATTCGATTCTATGGGGCGGATGATTCAAGGAATGGTATTAGTGAAGAATGTTCCTACGGAAAAGGAAAAAAGATATTATGATGGTAAGCACAGGATTTCTAAAAAGGAATTCCTACACCAAGGGCTAATGATGCAATCTTCCCAATATATTTATAATGATGCAGGTTTATTAAGTATCCGAAAAGATAAAACCAGATTAGCAAAAGATGATTTTTCCGAAAAGGTTTTTGAGTTTGTTTATACTACTTTTTAGTTAGATTAATAGATGTTTAGATACGCCTACAAGGCGTCACAAGTTTTAGAGATTTTTAGATAAAATAAATGCCTGATCACATCTGTTGAAAGTGAAGAATATTGCAACAAGCATTAATGGATGTTGCAAATAACTTATATAGTGGAAAAGCAGTTTTATTTTCATTTCAATAATTAAAAATTACTTCCTTACAATTCTGCTAGAATGCAATAATTGATCTGAGTCATTAAATATATTTAGAATATAAATCCTTTGCGATAAATCTGTAATATTTATTATTCCGGATTCATTTGTTTTTTGTGAATAAACAATTTGTCCTGCTGGATTATAAATAATAATGATATTTGAATTATTGTCTGCTCCTCTTACATTCAAATTTTCAATAGTGGTACTCGGATAAACCTTGATTTATTGATGTTCGATTTTCACTTGGATGATATTCCTAAGGATTAAAACCCTCCGCCCCGATAATTCAAATCCTCATAATAAATCAGATTCCAACCATTATGCAGTTTTGCGAATCGGCGGCTGATACAGAATTTGTCATGGGTGCAAATATATTCATTGACAATGCCGATGCCGGTAGGTTCTAGGGTTCTGACAAAAGTTTTGGATGTATCCCAATCTACTTCCTGCAATATTTTCCAACCATCTTTTTCATAATAATGCTCTCCATATTTTAAGAGCATACTATCCGCCATCATAGGCAAACCCCTTAATGGAAATGTAATCCTTTCCAATTGGAATTCCGGGTCTTGATGGAATCGTTTATAAAATTCCCCAAAACCCTCATCATCATTACTATTCTCTCCTGGAATTTCTACAACATTTTCTGCCTTTTTTCCTCCACAGGAAAAAAGAAAAGGACTCACCAGTATCCCTAAAAATAAAACAGCACTTACTAGGTTCTTATTCATGATTTTGAATTGCATAGACTAACATATAATTTTCAATCAGCCGATAATATATATCGAATGTCATATCGACCTTGATTAATTTCCCTTCCTCTTCCATTTCCTTTTTCACATAACCTCGAAATTGACCAAAAGATACATTATATCCAAAAGGATTTAATAATATATGCTCTCTGAATTCGAGTTTTCTTTTTCCATAAGCTTTGTATAATGCTTCTTTAGCGCCCCAACATACATGCAAATGCTCTAGATTATAAACCTCATCCATCCATTCGGAATCTGATTCCGTCATGAATTTATTTTCTATCCTTTTGATTTTGGGAGTCAGTTGTTGTATGTCTATTCCTACAAGCAAAGGGGAAGCAACCACAGCAGCAAACCGTCCCGAATGGCTCAATGATATATCAAATTCAGAGTCGGGTAAATGAGGTTTTCCATATTCATCTTTTTCTATAAGCATTTGTTCATCCCTGCCTGAAATCGTATGAAGCAAATGTCTTCCTGCCAACCATTCTTTCCGTCTTCGTTCTACCATCTTGGGTAGTTTGATTTCCTCTTCTTCGGAAATAGAAAGGTTCTTCCTGAAAAAAGCTTCGGATTCGGTAATTTCCCACATGGCTATTTCCCCTTTGGGCAGAATGTTTTCTTGTAGGAATAATGGCATTTAGATGATAATTATAAATTTAAAATATGAAGCATTTTATAGTACTGAACATAGATATTTAAAATCGTCAGACGAGTTCCTGAATGAAATGTAAGACATTGAACAACTGGAAATAACTTTTCAAAAAAGGACTTGTCAGACGAATATAAATAGCTTTTATCTAGTATTATAAAAAGCATTTGCAATTTGCTTACTTTTGCAAAAATAAACAAAGCTAATTGAAAAAGGTTCATGTTCATAAAAAGGCTCAATTAACAGGTCATAATGCATCCATTTATGCCTTGGCATTCGGGAAAAGGGAAGGGACTTTCCTTTCTGCCGGAGGTGATGGCTGGGTGGTGGAATGGGATATCGAGGAGCCGGAATTAGGCAAAGTCATTGCAAAAACGGATGCCAAGATTTTTAGTCTGAATCATTTTCCGGATAAAAAACTCATGGCTGCCGGAAATATGGAGGGCGGCATACATTGGATTAGTACGGAAAAAAACATTGATATAAAAAACATTGCCCATCATGAGCAGGGCATTTTTTCTATTCTTCCTCTAGGGAATAATGCCATTACTGGAGGAGGATTAGGCAAATTGACAAAATGGAATTTGGAGAATATTGCGACGCAGGAGACACTCCATTTATCTAATACCAGTTTGCGATGTATGGATATTAATGATGATTCGATTATTGTTGGTTCTAGTGATTGTTCTATTTATGTTTTGGGTCATGATTTGGATATTCGGTATAGAATAGAGGCTGCCCATGAAAATTCTGTTTTCAGTATTGCTTTTCATCCGAATGAAGAATATATGCTGAGTGGTGGGCGTGATGCGATTTTGAAAGTATGGGATTTGAAAGGAAATGAGGTGAATGCCCAATCCGCACATTGGTTTACGATTAATGATATAAAATTCAGACCTGATTCTACTATCTTTGCTACAGCGAGTAGGGATAAGACGATTCGTTTGTGGGATGCGGAAAATTTTACTTTGATAAAGGAAATTAATGCGATTAAAAATGGTGGACATGTAAATTCTGTCAACCGTTTGATGTGGTTGGATAATCATCATTTAATTTCTGCGAGTGATGATCGGACGATTATTATCTGGGAAGTAGTTTAAATATTTATACATCATTCCTAAGTTGCGGACAAGTCCGCAAAATCTATTGAAAAGTTGCGTAAGACGCAACTTGAATTATTTAAAAATCAAAAAATAAAATAAAATCCAATGATTTTATCTGATAAAAAAATACTGGAGGCAATAGAGAGTGGACAAATTGTAATTGAACCTTTCAAGCGGGAATGCTTGGGAACGAATTCCTATGATGTCCATCTGGGTAAATATTTGGCTGTTTATGAAAATGAGGTTTTGGATGCCAAAAAACATAATACAATCGAAGAAATAATTATTCCTGAAAAAGGATATATTATTTATCCGGGAACATTGTATCTCGGCGTAACACAAGAATATACCGAAACACATAATTCCGTTCCTTTCCTTGAGGGGAAATCAAGTATCGGTCGTTTGGGAATAGATATTCATGCGACTGCCGGAAAAGGTGATGTGGGTTTTTGCAATACTTGGACTTTGGAAATTTCTTGTGTACATCCGGTTCGTGTTTATGCAGGTATGCCTATCGGGCAATTAATTTATTTTATGGTAGATGGCGAAATAGAAAATTATTATAATAAAAAAGATAATGCCAAATATAATAATAGAACGATTAAGCCTGTGGAAAGTATGATGTGGAAGAATAAGTTCTAATTCCATGAAAAAGAAAATAATCATACCATTAATTATTTTATGTCTAATTATATATTTTCTTATAGATGAAAATAATGGCGGGATGAATGTCAGTCAAAATGGAATAAGTATTTCTAAACTTAGGGATGATATTTTTTCTAAATACGATGTAGATAAAAATAATATTCTTGATGTTTCAAAAGAATCATTTTTAAGGGTTGAAAATAAAGGGGTGATAAAAACAGAATCAAGAGGACTTCTCTTTACGGATTCTGATGCCCAGGGAAATCAAGATGGTTCGGTCACCGAAATGGAATTGGAAAATTTCCTAAAACAATTCGACAAGGATAAGGACTTTGAATTAACAAAATATAAAAATATTTTCGACTCTATTTTTAATGGAAAAAGTGAATGGGCGGGATTCCAGAAAAAATATGGAGAAAGATATAAATATGAAGAAAAGGAAGTTTATTAAAAAATATTAATTAATTCAAGTTGCGTAAAAACGCAACAGACTTTAGATGCTAGTATTTAGACACTAGACAATTTATATTAATCGGTTGGTTTTCGTAGAAAATCATTATAAATCTAGATACTAGAATCTAAATACTAATATCTGTTGCATCTTACGCAACTTAGATTAATTATAAAAACAACTCACATCCCATGTTCCAACCTAGCCTGACTTTCTTTGAATTGAATTTTCAAAAAGTAATGCGATTCTTTAAAGCGAGCCTTGTTTTCTTTCTGTCATTGTTGTGTTTATTGATATTTATTTATCAGTTTTTTGACCAGCCGCTAGATATTTTTACTTCGGGTTTTATATTGTTTTTCTTCGGAATCTTTAGTCCGATATTGATATTTGTTTTGAGTTATTTAGGGTGGCATCGCAGGAAGGATAAAAGGATAAAGGTATTTTCTTACCAAGGATTCAAATCCTTTCAAAAATATAGGGTAGGGAATTATCTTTTAAATAAAGACAGCAACTGGTATTTTACAGAAGAAACCTTATTGTTTCGTATAGATTCTTTTGATGTTTTTTGTTGGGCAGAAAGAGAAAATAATAACAAGGTTTACTTTTCAATAGAAACAGATAAGACTCTTTTGGACAAAGAGGAAGTTGATGGTTTTTTTGATTTGCTAGAAGAGAATGATATGGAATTTGGAGGTCTAACGGATAATGGAGGGACCTCTGTCTATAAAGAAATCCAAATTAAGGACAATACGCTCCAAGAATTATCCAAACCCATCATTAAAGCTGTCGAAATATTGAAGAAAGTTAAGTTTGTTCCTTATGAAGAATAAACCTCCATTCTTCAATTTATTTCCCAATACCCAAGAAAATATTTTCTATTTGTAGTAATAGAAGAAGTGAATACGAGATGTGTAGTAGCATTACAATTTATTTACTCTACCCGATGGTTTTTCTATTCAAGAACCCAACTCGCCACGCCAAGGCGTGGTGTTTGTCCACCTTGAAATACTGTTCGGACGGAGTGTTTCAGGTGAACAAACACCTGAAACGGCAGTTATTTTAAAAACCATTGGGAACCATCGGGTAGAGTAAATTTTCCTATAATCAATGATTCCTAATAAAGTCTATTCTTCAATTTCTTTTCCAATTCCCAAAATTGCCTGAGAAAACATCTTATATTTGCAGCGAATTTCTAACCAATCAAAATCTGAAACCAAAATGAGTTTTGATCTAATAGTAATAGGAAGTGGCCCCGGCGGTTATGTAGCTGCCATTCGTGCATCCCAATTGGGAATGAAAGTAGCAGTTGTCGAAAGGGAATCCTTAGGAGGCATCTGTTTGAATTGGGGATGTATCCCAACAAAGGCATTGCTGAAATCCGCACAGGTTTTCAATTATATTTCCCATGCGGAGGATTATGGTATCAAGGTAGCCGGAGCGGAAGCTGATTTCGGAGGCATGATTTCAAGAAGCCGTAGCGTAGCACAAGGCATGAGTAAGGGCGTTACTTTTTTGTTGAAAAAGAATAAGATTACTGTCATAAACGGTAATGGGAAACTGATGAGGGGTAAGAAAGTGGAGGTGACGGATGCAGAAGGAAAGAAATCGACGATAGAGGCGAAAAATATCATCATAGCTACCGGAGCCAGGGCAAGGGCATTGCCTAGTTTGCCGATGGACGGTAAGAAAATCATTGGTTATAGGGAAGCGATGAGCCTTTCTACACAACCTAAGAAAATGGTGGTAGTAGGAGCAGGAGCAATAGGTGTTGAATTTGCATATTTCTACAATGCCATTGGGACGGAAGTGACGATAGTGGAATATATGCATGGCTTGGTTCCTCGGGAAGACAAGGACGTTTCTAAGGAATTGACGAAAGTATATAAGAAAATGGGTATCAAGACCATTGCCAATTCTGCGGTACAATCCGTAGATACTTCAGGTGAGGGTTGTAAAGTTATGATTACGGGAAATAAGGACGGAAAGGAAACGGTCATCGAATGCGATGTGGTACTTTCTGCTACCGGGATTTCTCCGAACACTGAAAATATCGGTTTGGAAACTTTGGGTATCAATACCGATAGGGGATTGATACAGGTAGATGAATTTTATAGAACGACTGTTCCCGGTGTCTTCGCCATAGGTGATGTCGTGAAAGGTCCCGCTTTGGCACATGTAGCTAGTGCCGAAGGAATCATTTGTGTAGAAAAAATAGCAGGAGAGAATCCGGAGCCATTGGATTATGGCAATATTCCGGGTTGTACTTATTGTTCTCCCGAAGTGGCTTCCGTAGGACATACGGAAGAATCTGCCAAAGAGGCCGGTTATAAAATCAAGGTGGGTAAATTTCCATTTTCCGCTTCCGGAAAAGCAAGTGCTGCCGGAGCAAAGGAAGGTTTTGTAAAATTAATATTCGATGAACAATACGGCGAATTGCTAGGAGGGCATATGATAGGAATGAACGTAACTGAAATGATTGCAGAGATTGTTTCTATCCGTAAATTGGAAACGACAGGTCACGAAATCATCAAAACGGTTCACCCACATCCAACGATGAGTGAAGCAATTATGGAAGCGGCTGCCGCTGCTTATGGTGAGGTGATTCATTTGTAATTTGAGAAATTGCTTGAATGTAAGGATAATTCCCCTTGAGCTTTTGGTTTAAGGGGATTTTTTTTTTATTTTTAGCAAATGAAATATTACTATTTAGATACATCTACAAAAACGGGGAATACGGCAATATTGGCTGGAAACCAACCGCATTGGGATTGGGAATCTCCTGTTGTTGCTGGAAATATTAAGACTTATGAATTACCGGATTTTGAACCCATTTTTTCTGAATTAATTTTCAAGCGGTATTATCGTATGGTAGATTTCTTTTGTCCCGATACGATGGGTGGACGCGGTTTTGGAATTTCGGAAAGGATAAAAAAAGTCTTGGAAGATTTTGATTTAATGGAACCGAATAGGGTATATGCGTTGCCGCCTTATACGCATAAGGAATTAGTTTATCAATATTATTATTTACAATTGGTTCCTGCATATAATAGTTTTCCTAATGTAAATTTTGAAAAATCAGAATTTGTGAAAACAGATTTTTATAAGGAAAACCCAAATACAATAGAAATTAATTCCGATGAGGAATTTTTAAATCAAATAAACAAAACTGACGATTTAAAAGAACGAATCATTGCCTCAAAAATCGTTTTAAAAAATAAGCCTCCGGATTTATTTTGTATCCATAGAATATTCAATCACGATTTTTTGATTTCGGAAAAATTAAGAGATGCATTGCTAGAAATCAAAGCTACGGGATTGAAAGATTTTGTGGAAGAGGAAAGAATTATAATCCAGTAAATAAAAAATCCTCTAGCGTTTCACTAGAGGATTTTTTATTTACTGGACTAACTACTTAGGCATCTAAACAATTGTCTAAAAATCTAATAATCTACCTAAGAGATAGAACCATGCACCGCCGCCAAAAACTCTTTCCTTAGATTCTCATCTTCCAAGAATTTTCCACAATATTCCGAAGTTACGGTACTGCTTCCTTTATCTTCCACACCACGGGCTTGTACACACATGTGTTGTGCATCTATATAAACCGCCACATCATCAGAACCCAAAGCAGTTTTCAATTCATTGGCAATTTGTATTGTCAACCTTTCCTGAACCTGTGGGCGTTTACAATAATATTCTACGATTCTATTTATTTTGGATAAGCCGATTACACTTCCATTGGAAATATAGGCTACATGAGCGTTCCCATAAATGGGAAGAAAATGATGTTCGCAAGTGGACTGGACATTGATTCCTTTTTCCACTAGCATTTGGCTATAATTATATTTGTTGTCGAACATGGCGACCCGAGGTTTGTTCTTTGGGTCAAGACCGGAAAAAATCTCCTTGACATACATTTTGGCGACCCTGTAGGGAGTGCCTTTCAAACTGTCATCTGTCAAGTCCAAACCCAATGTGTCCATGATTTCACGGAAGTGGGCTTCGATTTTATTTATTTTATCTTCATCGGATAAATCAAAAGCATTTTTTCTCATAGGGGTATCTATGGATGTGCCAACATGGGCATCTCCCAAATCCTCTATTTTATCGAGTACTAAATGATTTGCATTACTTAAAACGGTTTTTTTAGATTTCATATCAATATAGATTAGACTGCAAATATCATACTTTCAAACGTAAAAAGGCAGTAAAATGTTCACCTCTTATACTTTGCATCTATTCTTTTGATTCAAAGATATGGCTTTGGTCACATTAATATATACTTATTCCCTAGTGGTTTAGTGGTTTTTACTGGCCTTAGATTCGATTTGTCCTTAAAAAGACAATGGGGATATTTAACAATATTTAACGGTTCGGGCAGTAGAAAATAAGAAAATCCCTTTCAGATTATTGGAAGGGATTTTCTTATTATAACTTAATTTTTGTGGGGCTAAAAGTAATATCGCAAAAACAAACCCAAATTCATTTCTCTTTTCGCATATCCACTAAAATTGTTAGAGGGAGAATATAATTGATCCATGTTCTGGGATAGGGGAGATGTATCTTCCGTAGATACAATTTTTCTCTTCCTCATGCCCATGTCATATCTTAGTCCTATGCCAAAATTATTTCTTGGATAATAAGTGATTCCTACGATACCAAAGGGGTCGAAATTCGGTTTGATGATTCGGGGAGCTGAATAATCATTAAGAAAAGAAGCAGGAACAAAAACTAAGGCATCCTGTCCATTCTGAAGATTGCCGATTTCCTTGGTTCTTAAGTTTATTTTCATTCCGATACCTATATTAGTCTCCCATTTTTTATGGAATTTATATCCAAGCGAAAAAGGTATTTTTAATTTATGTTGCAATATTTTTTTAGGGTTTTTATTTACATAATTTTCTATTGATAGAAATTCGAGTTCAGTTGAAGTACCAAGAGATTCATTCAATTCAGCATATCCGTTTTCAACGGCAGTTAAATATTCTGGAGATAAATCTAATTTCAATAAATGATATTCTAGTCCGGAATGTATGGATAATTTATTATTAATATCTCGAGTATAAACAAAGCCTAATTTTCCGCCCCATTCATTTTTATTAACGAAACCCATTCCGCTTTCTATACCGAAATTATTTTTTCTGATTATAAGATTCTCTTTATCTTCTTTGCTGGCAAAATCTAGTTTTTCTATTTTGTCAATACTTTTGTCATCCAAAGAGAAATTTATATTAGCTATGGGTTCTAAATAAATAAATTCTGCTTTGTTTTTATTTTCTTTATTCTGATTAATTACATTTTCTTCTTCAATAATATCTTGCTGAATTATATTTTCCTTAATTATAATTTCTGTTTTTTCGATATTGGACTTAATCTTTTTTTCAGAAGAAAATATTAAATCACTTGTATTATTTATTTCAATATTGTTTATAATGGAATAATTATCAGTAGGCTTGGTTTTTCTGTTTTCTGCATTGCTGGTTTTATTGTTATGTTTGTTTTTTATAACGTTTTGAGTGTTTGTGTTTTTTGGTTTTACATGATCCGTTATTTTATTGTTTATTAATTCTTTTCCTTGATTAATTATGTTTTCCTTGCTTAAATCATGCTGATTCGTTTCTATGATTTCTTTGCCAATATTATTTTTTGTTTCTATCTCTTGATTCGTTTCTATATTTTCTTTTTGGATGTTGTTTGTTATTTTTTCTTGATTTGTTGAAATTGCTTTTTGTTCACGATTATTCCAATGGAAAATAGCATTAAATCCTTGTGCTAGAAATAAAATAGACAAAAGAATAATCAATCCTCTTCTTTTTTTCTTTTTTACAGGCATTTCCTTATCAAGGATGGCTTGCATGTCCTTCCAAGAATCATTAACGAATTCCTTTTCGAATTTATATTTATTTTTATCCCACATCTCTTATATCGTAATGTTCTTTAATTAATTCTTTTAACTTTTGTCTGGCGGCAGATAAATGCCATTTAGACGTTCCGGAACTGATTCCTAATTCTTGAGCTATTTCATCATGTTTGTAACCTTCCACAGCATAAAGTCTGAACACTTCAGCAGTGGCGGGAGGCAATTTATCCAACAACTTAATCACATCTTTAAAATACAAATCATTCATTGTAGTATTTTCAGTTCTGCTATCTTCCGGTTCTCCCAAAATTACTGCTTGGAGATACTTTGCATCTTTCCTGAAATAATCAGCTCTTGCCCGAAGCATAATCGTATTTATCCAGGCTTCCAAGGCAGCCGGATCTTTTATCGTATCTATTTTTTTAAATACTTTTAAAAATCCCTGATTTATTATTTCTACCGATTTTTCTTTGTCTCTTAGATGATACATCATTAATCCCATCGCTTTAGGAAAATATTGCTTATACAAATATTCCTGAGCCCGACGTTCGTTCTTAGAACATCCATCAACCAACTCTTTATTTGTATATGTTTTTTTCCTAAAAATCATTTTTTATTTTAAATGTACTTTTTTTAAGCTATGGTGTATTAATTATTTATCAATGCGATTTTCTCATTTACCTTATCTATGAAAGTATGTAGATAGTTTGGAATATCCTCTTTATACTGATCAATCCTCCAACTATCTACATTTCCGTTTGCTGAATATTGAACTAATATTCCTCCTTGGTCGGCACAGTCCGGACACCCGATAATGGTTTCATTCTCGTCCAATAGTTCTAAAGGGAAAAAATCTATCAAATTTTTAACCTCTTCAAACTTACTATTTTCTAAGACAGTAAAATTGAATGGTTCGGTTCCTAGATAATTGTCATTTGAATCTTCAAATAATTCTTCATCTGTCAATTTAAATGTTTCAACACACTCTTCTGATCCAAAACATTCACCATAGAAGTGTCCGAAAATTAAAAAATCATTTTCACCAATATTAATATCATCATTGTCGCCACAAGAAATAAAAAGAACAATGATTAAACTTAGAACCAATATTTTTAATGTATTCATAATTTAAAATTTAAAACCCAAACCCGAATTGGATAAAATATCTTTGGTATGTTCTTCTAATGTCATTAATGTACGGGTCTTCGCCCCAACTGTCATCCCTTTTATATCGGGCATGTTGTAATTCATAACCGAAAGAAACGCTAGATGAAAATTTTTCTGTTAGTTTAAATTTACAACCCAATGCAGGTCTAAAATAAGTACCCCCCGGTTTGTTGCCCCAGTCATCATTTTCAGTTGGAACCTTAAATCCATAACCCAGCTGCAAACTATAAAAAGGAGTGATTTTTTTATCTAAGAAATCTCCCCTTACCTCTGCAAATAATGGGATAAAAACAATGGGGTCTATACGTGTCCAAGAATATTGTATTCCAAAATCATAAAATTCAAATCCGGTACCTGCCCCAAAATTAAGCCAACGATTCATATTATAACCCATAGCATAACGGAAACCCATTCCTCCTTTTAAATTACGCGAACCATATTCCTGCACACTTCCCATATTGAAACCCAAAGAAATATTTGTATAATATTTTCTTGTTTTTTCTATTTCCAAAGTAGTTGTCTCTTCTTGGGAAAATAAAGAGAAATAAAAACTATTGATAATTAATATGATTAATATCTTTTTCATTTAATTATTCTTATTTGAACTTGAGTTGTCTATCAATTTATCTTTAAATCTATTTAATTATAGACAGGTATCAAACTTAATTGTTTAATGTCATTCGGATCCTCAGTATCGAACTGATAAAAACCATCCTTTCCGATAATCATGACATGATTTTCTCCAAGGGCAATTGCATCATAAGCATCAAACCCTGTTAAGCTTCCTATTTGATTGACATTAAAACTATCCTCCACATTTAATATTTTTATTCCATAATTCCCCTCGCATAAAAATAATTTGTTATTAGGAGTAACAGAAAGTCCATGAGGATTATCCATAGTATAGGATTGTATCAAAGAGGGATTCATTAAATCTTCTATGTTCACAATATCCAATTGGTTTTCGAAACCATCGCATTCCGGGTTTCCGTTTCTCAATGTAACAAAAGCTCTGTTTCCAGAAACATAAACCGGGTCACAGGCACGGGCATGTTGGAATTTGGATAATTGTTCGGGTGTCTCAGGATTGGAATTGTCAAAAATATACATTCCATCCGCAGCACCAATAAAAAGATGGTTTCCATAGGGGAATATCGTTTCTATTCCCCATCCGACATATACCTCATTCTTAGCTTCCGGACAAGTGATATCTGAAATATTGAAAACATCCAAATTAGAATCATCAATGGCGTATAAATATTCTCCAGCCAATCCGAACCTCGCCATAGACCCGGCGATACCGGTTTGGCTATTATTCACGGATATCGTTCCTGCATCTTGATTAAATGTATTTTCTGCTGCGAGTATACCTCCGTCTATTGAGATAAAATCATCACCATACCAATAATTATCGCAACTTATTTCCTCTGTAACATTCGTTTTTTCATAATAAACATGATATCCGTATGTTTCATTATAGTTATACCAGCTAAAAACATCTTCCACTCTTTTTTCCAAACTAGGTGAAGTGATATTCGTAATATTAATAGCCAATAAATCCATATAATTATCAGCATATAGAATATTATTCCTTACCGCCATATCCACATTTCCGGGAATAGGAATGAATGCAATATTGTTAGGGTTGCTAGGGTCAGCGTTGTCAATAATATGTATGCCCTCCTTGATTTCATTAATCAATACATAATTATTATAAAAATAAATCTTACCGGGGGACTTCAATTCCCTTGGGGATTCGGATGCGATATCTATCCTAATATCTTCCGACATTAAATAGACAGATTCATATTTTGTATAAGTCAAATGGTTGGTACATTTATCTTCTACACAACTTTGTAAGCACAATGCCAGAAATGCCAAAATCAATAATGATGAGATGCTTATTTTTTTCATTTTTTTATATTTTCAATTAGAAAAAATCATTAGGAATGATGTATAAATAAATGTATAAAAATTGGCTTAGGTTTTTTAGTGGATAACAAGGCAAAAAACGTAGACGATGCAGGGCATCGGCGAGGCTTTTTAACGAAGTTAGCTGCAAAAAAGACAAGTCAAGATTGAACATTTATTTGTTCACCATTCCTTAGGAATATTGAACGGAATAAAAAGATACTTTACTCCTTACAAATATAAAGACAGCAGATAAAAAGGAAAAGGTTGGGTAGGAGATGAATTATTTTTTCAATGGGCGATTTCGAAGACTGCCCCATCATAAGCCAGGTAAGTATCAGGAAACACTTTTCTGGCTTCCGCCAAATGTGCATCCAATTCCTCATAGCGGGCAGAATAATGGCCGATAATCAATTTGCCCACCTTGGCTTTTTTAGCTAAAGTCGCCGCTTGTAGGGCAGTGGTGTGATTGGTTTTTATCGCCTTATCCAAATCCTCATGGAGAAAGGTCGCTTCATGATATAATAAATCTACGCCCTCTATTATTGGGATAAGATTTTCATTATATGCAGTATCGGTACAAAAAGCATAAGACCGTGGCTCCGCAGCAGGAGTTGTCAATTCATCATTCGGAATGATGTTTCCATCAATATCTGTCCAATCAGCTCCATCCTTAATTGAGGGTATGTCCGGAAAGGGAATAGAATATTCTTCTATCTTTTCCCTAATCATTTTTCTGGATAATTTTTTTTCTTGGAAAAGGTAGCCATTGCAAGGAATGCCGTGATAAAGCGGAATGGAATGAACTGTCAGTATTTTATTTTCAAAAACGAGTTCTTGGGCATTTGTATCCAATTCATGGTAATGGATTTCAAAGGGAGGACCTTTGTCCGCATCGGGAAAAAGACCGTCTATCATTTGTTGCAATCCCGGGGGGGAATAGATGTGGAGAGCTTCGGTTCTATAGTTCATACCAAAGGAAGTCAACAGACCGGGCAAACCGAAAATATGATCCCCATGTAGATGGGTAATGAAGATATGATTGATTTTTCCTCTTTTGACCCTGAACTTTGACATCCTCATTTGAGTGCCTTCACCACTGTCCAATAAAAACAACTGCTCATGTACATTCAGTACCTGAGCAGTTGGATAACGATCCTTAAAAGGCATGGCTCCACTAGAACCGAGGATAGATAATTTGAATTTCATCTATTCTTCTTCGCCGTCGGGATTGAGTTCTTTTTCGATTTCATCCATGAAAATATAATCCACGGATTCTTCTAAGGTAGGAATGATAGTCAGTACGGTTTCCAACCTTGAAATTTCAATCAGTTTCTTTACATGTGGGTGACTTGCACCTGTCAAAACAAATGTCCCTATATCTTTCCAAAGCCTATTGGCTGTCAAAATGGCACTAAGCCCGGATGAGTCCACAAATTTTACTTCACTCAAGTTTAAAATGAAATTAGGAATACCTTCATTTCTCAGGATCACGAATTCTGACTTAACATTAGGAGCAACCAGAGAATTCAAGTTGTCTTCTTGCAAGGTCATCACGGTGTATTTTTCCTGTTTATCAACGGAAAACTTCATTTAATTCTATTTTTTACTGTAAAAACCTAAATTAGATTGTTTTAAAGACGACTAAGGTAGATAATTAATATTGCTTTTGCAAAATTAAATTAACGAATCATGGATGATGGTGAAGAATTATCTCCGGATTGAACTTATTCTAATTCTAATCGTATATATGGTATCAATATTTTGCCATTTTAGCCCCAAAACATATGTAAATTTGTCCGAATGGGATAGTTGGCATTATTTTGTTAGTAATTAATGAATAATAAATGCTTATTATTTTTCTTTGGCTTATATTGTCGCAAAAATGGAAAATAATTTAATCCAAGTATTCGTATTTAATAAGGAAGAAAAGTGATGCTTTGCGAGAAAATAGGGAGTTTTGAAGCAAAAGGTACACTTTTCACTTAATTCAATTATTGAATGAAAGTTGGATTAATTTAGCTTGAATAACACAAATTCATACTTCATAGCGTTTTATTATTAGCGACAACACTTAAAGAAGAAATAACATATTTAGATGAAAAAATTTTCGCCAAAAGTAAAAGAAGTCATATCCCGAAGTAGGGATGAAGCCTTAAGGTTAGGGCATGACTATATAGGAACAGAACACTTATTGCTTGGAATTACTTCAAGAAAAGATAGTCTTCCTTGCCAAATCATTAATTCTTTGGAAGTCAATGCCGGTGAGCTTAGACAATTAGTAGAAGAATCAGTATATCGTAGGAAATCCCCTAAGGCACACCTTAATGTAGGTGAACTGCCTTTGGATAAACACGCTGCACGTATCATTAAGATAGCTTTTCTTGAAGCTAGACGGATGAAAAGTGAAGCCATAGGTCCCGAACATCTTATTCTTTCTATATTAAGGGATAAGGACAATAGGGCTTTCAAGATACTACGTGAATTCGAAGTAGATTATGAAGCGTTCAAATCAGAATTGGATTTCTTTGAAAATGGGAATTTCAATTATGAGGCACCTGATATTAGGAATGATATGCCTGATGAAGGAGATGAACATTTCGAAGACGAAAGGGAATTTGCCCAACCAAGGAAAGGTGCTTCCAAATCAAGGACTCCCGTTCTGGATAATTTCGGTAGAGACATTACCAAATTGGCGGATGAGGGGAAATTGGATCCTATCATCGGACGGGAGAACGAGATAGAGAGGGTTTCCCAAATATTGAGCCGACGTAAAAAGAACAATCCTATCCTTATAGGTGAACCGGGTGTTGGTAAAACTGCGATTGCGGAGGGCTTGGCATTGAGAATCAATAAGAGAAAAGTTTCCCGTACACTCTTTAATAAGAGAATTGTCATGTTGGATTTGGCGGCATTGGTAGCCGGAACCAAATACCGTGGTCAATTCGAGGAAAGAATGAAAGCTATCATGAATGAATTGGAGAAATCACGGGATGTGATCCTTTTCATTGATGAGATCCATACCATAGTAGGTGCAGGTGGTGCTACGGGGTCATTGGATGCATCCAATATTTTCAAACCTGCATTGGCAAGGGGTGAATTACAATGTATAGGAGCATCTACACTGGATGAATATAGACAATATATAGAAAAGGATGGTGCATTGGATCGTCGTTTCCAAAAAGTAATCGTCGATCCGCCATCTGCTGAAGAAGCTATCCATATATTAAAGAATATCAGACCTAAGTATGAAGAATTCCATCATGTGAATTATTCTGAGGAAGCGATTATTGCTTGTGTGAAATTGAGCGACAGATATATAAGCGATCGTTTCTTACCGGATAAGGCGATTGATGTACTAGATGAAGCAGGAGCTAGGGTACATTTGAAAAACATCCATGTGCCTAAGCATATAGTAGAATTAGAGGAGAAAATTGAATTATTAAAGGAAAAGAAAAATAGTGCTGTTAAAAACCAACAGTACGAAAAAGCAGCCGATCTAAGGGATCATGAATCCAAATTGCATAGACAATTGGAATTTGCGAAGACGGAATGGGAAGAACAATCCAAAACGGAGCGTTTTCCAGTATCTGAAGAAGATATAGCAGAAGTAGTCGCTATGATGACCAATATTCCTGTACAGAAAGTCGCTCAGACGGAGAGTAATAAACTCGTCAAGATGTCTGATGATTTGAAAGGTGCGGTTATCGGTCAGGATGAAGCCATTTCCAAGGTGACTCGTGCGATACAAAGAAATCGAATAGGGTTGAAAGATCCGTCCAAGCCGATAGGCTCTTTTGTTTTCCTAGGTCCGACAGGTGTGGGGAAAACGGAATTGGCGAAAGCTTTGGCGAAATATATCTTTGATTCTGAGGATGCTCTTATCAGAATAGATATGAGTGAATACATGGAGAAATTCGCTATCAGTAGATTGATAG
The DNA here is from genome assembly GCA_020631375.1 of Saprospiraceae bacterium. Classification (GTDB taxonomy): domain Bacteria; phylum Bacteroidota; class Bacteroidia; order Chitinophagales; family Saprospiraceae; genus JAHDCE01. The sequence continues at coordinate 21,301 of JAHDHJ010000047.1, forward strand.
GAGCGCCTCCGGGATATGTGGGTTATGAAGAGGGTGGACAATTGACTGAAAAAGTGAGGAGAAAACCTTATTCTGTCATTTTACTGGATGAAATCGAAAAGGCACATCCGGATGTTTGGAATGTAATGTTGCAAGTATTGGATGATGGTCAATTGACAGATGGATTAGGTAGAAAGGTGAATTTCAAGAATACCATGATCATCATGACTTCCAATATTGGAATCAGGGATTTGCAGGACTTTGGACAAGGTGTGGGGTTTGCTACGAAAACAAGGGTGGAGAATTCTAAGGATGATGCGAATCGAATTATACAAAATGCTTTGAAAAGCACGTTCTCTCCAGAATTTCTGAACAGGATCGACGATGTGATCGTATTCAATAGTTTGGGGCAAGAGGATATCTTCAAGATTATTGATATTAGTTTGGGAGATTTATATAAGAGGCTGGTAGATATGGGCTTTGAGTTGAAATTGACCGAAGAAGCGAAGAAATTCGTAGCCGAGAAAGGTTATGATCCTAAGTTTGGTGCCAGACCACTCCATAGGGCAATCCAAAAGTATTTGGAAGATCCTTTGGCAGAGTTCATTCTGAATAATAACCCTAAAGAAGGAAGCAAATT
>JAHDHJ010000048.1 GCA_020631375.1 Saprospiraceae bacterium
TTTGTCATATGCTAAGATATTAAAGATAATCTGTCATTTTGAGTTGGGACATAATGATTTGATTGAATCTCTTATCCGTTCGACAAGAAGGTATTTGAAAAAGAAAAGAAGGCTATTTGAAATAGAAGTGGCGATATTGAAAACCTTAAAGAAACTATCCCTTACCCATAAGGATAAACATAATGCATTATTTTTATCTCTTCTGGCAGATTTCAATTCGATCATTTCTGAAAAACCAAAAGAACCCATTCATTCCTCCCTTAGAATTTCGGCTTGGATGAAAAGCAAAATACATGCCAAAAGCATTATTAGTTATTTATTGAAACAATAACTATTCGCTTAAGAAAAAATATAGATATTTAATTAATAATCAATTTGTTGTGTGTTTTGATTGATGCTTAACACTTAATAATTAGCTTTATTTTTGTGCAAGAATTCCTCTCTGTTTGCTTATCTTCATTTATCAATTAACTAAATTGACTTTTACTAGGCACAAATACACTTAAATTATGAAAATGAAATCTACAATTTTAATGTCACAATTAGCCCCCTTGGTTTTAGCAGTGTTTTTTGGATTGATTTCTTTTATGCCAAATGAAATCTTAGGACAGACGACCATTTTTTCTGAAGATTTTGAAGGAAGTCCGATTATTACAAGTGAAACTACAACAGATCCTATTTACCAGTCAACGACCAATGTTCTTTGTAATGTATCTAATAGATGGGCAGTAGGTACGCCATTTTCTTGGTTCAATTGTACTGCTTGTAGTACAACTGCTGCTACAATTGACGAATCTTTCAGTAGTAATTGCAACAATACTTATGAAGATTATAGATTGCACTATGGAACATTTACAACTTCGCAGAGTTCTTTAATCGTTAAGTTTGACTGGGGCTTGTATGATAGTGATTTCGCTCCATGGTGTACTCTGACAGCCCAGTTATGGAATAAAACCGACGGGATACAAGAAGGGGTTGATTTGATTTCTGTTTCCTCCTCTTCTGCTACTTTAGGTGGTTCATACAATCAGACACTTACTGTAACTCCTAGCAAGGATTACGAGTTAAGATTTATTTGGGATACAGAGAATTTGTCTTATGATGCAGGGGTAAATGGAGGAGATCAAGGTGCAGCTATAGATAATATAATTGTTCAGGAAATTTGTAATCCTCCTGCATTTTCGGCTACTACGAATGCTGATTGTGGCAATGCTCAATTTCACATTGATGTAAATATAACAAATCTTGGAACAGCCGGGCAGGTAGATATAAGTAATGATGCCGGTGTAGCCACTACTACGGGTATAACTACGACTGGGAATGTTCAAATCGGACCTTTTGCTGCAGGAACAGATGTAATAGTAACAGTAGATGGTACACCTTATACTGGTTGTGCAGCATTACCCTCTGGTACATTAAGTGAAGCATGTTCATGCGTTTCTAATCCAACGGCTACAGTAAACGCTTTGAATTTGAATTGTACTGCTCTGACATATGACATTCAAGTTACAGTAGATAGTGATGGAAGTGGAGATATGGACAAAACGGATATCCTAATAGATGGAGTCGTAGTACAAGCTGATGCGGTTACAGGTCAGATGTACACATTGAGTGTGGCTCAAGGCGCTCATATTGTTACAGTAGAAGCAGAAGGTGCAAGTTTTGTAACTTGTATATCATCGGATTATAATACAAGCTTGTATTGCAATGGAGCTAATACTTGTGCCAATGCAAATAGTTATGATTTACTTTCCGATTGTCAATCAGGCTCATTTGCAGACCCTTCGATTACGGCATCTGGATTGTTTACAGATCCGGCAGGAAGTGGCTATATGAATAATGGAGCTTGTAGTGGTTTGGGCTTGATGGGAGATTATGTTACTGATTGTTCCGCAGGAACATCTAGTTATTCTACAGTGTCTACTTTGGATATATGGTATGAAGCAGATTTGCCTACAGGAGTAAATAGTTTGACACTGAACATTACAGGACTGATGGGAGATGAGATGCTAGCTATTATATTATATGAAAACGGATGTACGAATTTTGATGATGTATATCCGGGGAATACGCCGATCAGTAGCCAATGTAATTTTATATTCTCATCAACGATTACGAGTCAGACCATCACAGGACTTACAGATGGGGCATTATATAATGTGCGTGTATTACCAGTCGGTAAGAATGGAGAATCTTGTGCTAATATTCCTCTCCCTGCTTCATTTACTATTTGTACGCCCCCTTCAAACGATATCTGCGGTAATGCTTCAGATATTAATGCTATTACACAGTCAGGAAATCTATGTAATGCCAGTACAGATGCTGAAAATACTGAAACTTGTAATGTAGGTAATAATTGTACTGCTTGTACTGTAGGGAATGAATCAAATGATTTATGGTATAAAGTTGAGTTTACAGGAGCGGACCAAGTTCTTTCTGTAGACATTACATTCCCAAATGCTACCGATGAAGTTTTAGTCAGCCTTTATTCCAGTTGCAACACGAATAGCTTGGAGCGATATGGACCTTTTGGAAGTGAAATCCCTGATTGTGCGGCAGTAACGAGTACAGGCGCAGGATCTACCGTAACACATACTTTTGGCTCAGTATTGAATGCAGGGGATTATTATGTAAGGGTTTCTCCTACAACGGGGAACAGTGTATGTGGATTCGATATATTAGGAACATTAAAGTTGGAAAATGACGATTGTGAACTTTTCAACCAAACACTACCCATAGGTTATAATATTTCAACAGGTTCTTCTCCTGTCAATATGACATTAGCAACAGCTTCCGATGCCACTGGAGAATTTGCAGGAATGAAAGACCTTTGGTATAATATAAACAATAACAGTAATCATCAGATGATCAATATTTCCATGTCTGATTTAGGCAATTGGAGTGGTGAAATGATGTTGGTACTTTATGAGTATCCCTCTAGTGCCACACTTGATTGTGATAATTTGGTGGAACACTGCAGACACAATGTAACAAGTACGATTGATATCGAATTGTACAATGATATTACATCCATGCCATACAGTCCATTCAGTTTCACGGATATTTTGAATGCTGATGATGGAGTAATGATGTACCTTAAGGATGGTGAATTTTTATTGCGTGTCATCGAGACGGTTCCGGATGCTGGAGGCGACCAGATAAATGTAACAATGTCCGGTTTATTATCAACCACATTCGACCCTATTGCCAGTAATTCCGAATGTAGCGGAGCCATAGCCCTGCCTGCCACCAACCAAGATATGGATGATGCCGGAGCAGCCTGCGCAGATTACGCTGAAACGGACTGTGATGGAAACGGATATACCACTTGGAGTCCGGTTTCTTTCGAGGAGGAATATTTCAAAGGACCGGGCAAGGATCTTTGGTATTCTTTTAATATTCCTGCAACTTCTTGTCCTACAAGTTTGAGTTCATTAGAGACTTCTACTGTAATTTCAGGAGCTACCATTTCTGTAACAAACTTCCTAACAGATGGAGGTTCAAATGCTATTGCTGAAGTAGAATTGCATCAAGCTACTTGCGGGAACAGAATTGAATGCCGAGATTTAACTACAATAGGCGGTGCCGGTAGTGTTACATTTACGGGCTTGGACCAGGATGAGACTTACTATGTAAGACTACTCAGGAAAGGTTCCAATCATCCAGAACAATTATTCGATATTAGTTCAACTTTGGATTATGTTTCTCCTTGTAATGACAAGAAAGAAGACGCCTATGAACTTACTGTGAATGATTGTCCAGACTATACATCCTTACTTACTTTTTCAGCATTGGGTGCCAATGCTGAAATCCCGGGAGAAAGAACGGTTTGGTTTAAATTTGTAGCTCCTGACCCGGGTAATGGAGGGCCTTATTTCAATCCTTATAAAAGTTGGGTTACAGTATTTTTGGAAGGCGTATCCGGACACAATATAGAAATGCACTTATTTGAAGACGGAGGTACTACACAAGCAAATGGAGCAAATCCATACCAAGTTAACAGCGCAGGAGATCGTGTTTGGGGCAAATTTGGAAACCTTGAACCCGGATCTACCTATTTCATTCGCTTACAACATAATGAAACTGCAACCACAGATGTTACCTATAAGATAGAAGTAAATGCGGAAGGCGATGTGACTCCATTATCTTGTGGAGCAAATCCGAATTGGGGTGCAGCAAGGCTTTGCGGTTCTTGTGGTGATGTTCCACTCCAAGTAGCACAAACAACCCAAACTACAACCGAGACACTTTGTGAAGAATGGTATAAGGTGGATCTTCCTCCCGGAACGCCCGGCAATATGTTTTGGTTGGTTGAGGTTAGGGGATTTGACCAAGTTCTTGATTTTGAATTACGTTCACAACATATAACAGAAACATCAGCCAACGTAGGCGGAGAAGATGATTACGACCACCCTTGTACATCCAGACCATTGGAGCCATCAGCTAGTATTGTATCTTCTACTACAGTAGATTATCAAGTTACAGCAGGTGGGGTTTATAGCTATGTAGGAGGTGAAGTAGGCTCAAGCAGTTGTGAAGATATTACAGGGACAGCACCTTATGGTGGCGGATACAAGAAGATTTATCAAAATTTGAATGGACATACTTGGTTACCTTTCACTAAGGATTACTATTATATCAGAGTGTTTATGGATGAAGATGACCCTCAATTTGCAAATTGTGAAATGAATGGCGGCATCAATGTTTGTGAAGTAGTATTCAAAGGACCTTACTTGACGGCAGCAGATGCATCAACAGATACAAATTTAGACGATAGGTTCTGTACATTATTCGATTACTGTGATTTATCCAGTGATATTTATGAACCTTCTTTTGCATTCTATGCAGATTCATTAGATATAAATGGAAACCCTAATCCGGATGGTCTTCCTGATGATGGTGTATGGCTAGGAAATACTATTGATGCTGAAAATGATAGTTGGGGAATGGGGGATGCTGTTTCTGATGATACCGTAGGAGATGATGAGGATGGATTAGATATAATTGTGGCAGCCAAAGCAAATCAAGATTGTTTAATCCGAACTACCGGTAATGCAGAACATGCTGGAACTACGGTATTTAATGGATTGTGGATAGACTGGGGAACAGGAGGTCTAGCTGATGGCACTACAGATGACTTCTCTCTTAATAGTGGAGTTACAGCTTCTCCTGTAGATATGTACCATACATTTGCAGTTCCTTCAGGTTATGTAAATGGAGATGAAGTATTCATGAGGTTGATGGCTTCCAAAACCGCAATCGCCAGTGGGGATTTTAATGCAAGAGTAGAAAACGGAGAAGTAGAAGGACACAAATTCACACCTCCTCTTGGACTGATTTCCGGAATGGCATTTCTAGATGCTACTGTTGATGGAATAAGTACAGGAGATGCTGTGATAGAAGGGATTACTGTTACTTTGACATATTGTGGGCGTGATGGTATTTGTGGCAATTCAGATGACGGGACGGTAACAACCACTACGGATATAAATGGAGAATACGACTTCGAAGGTGTTGCAGATGGTAATTTTACAATTACATTTGGTACTAATGACGGAACGACAACCTATACTGGGTTTACTACTCAGGATACGGGTGCAGATGGAATAGATAGTGATGTGAATAGTGGAGGAACAACAAATACGATTACCATAACGGGAGGATCCTCTGCTACGAATGTGGATGCAGGTTTACTTACAGATAACCTAATTTCAGGTACGGTTTTCCTTGATAACTATGCAGATGGTACAGAGGCTAATCTCAATGGTGATGGAACGGGTACGGATGCAGGTCTTGTTGGAGTTACTGTTACATTAGTGGATTGTGGTATAGATGGTATATGCGGAGGAGCAAATGCTGCTGATGATGGAGCATCGATAGTAAAAATGACAGATTCCAATGGCAATTATCTCTTCGATAAACTTCCTGATGGCAATTATCAAGTAAGTTTCAGCAAAAGTGATGCTTCACAATCCTATGATACATTTACAGACCGTAACATAGGCGCGGATACGACAATAGATAGCGATGCCGATCCATCAACAGGATTTAGCCCTGTTTATACTTTGGGGGGGGCTACAAGAGCTGTAACAAATGTTGATGCTGGTTTATATGATTATATTACAATAGAAGGAACATTATATACAGACCAGACATTTACGACAATTGCACCGAACCAAGGATCTACCATTACGATTACTTATTGTGATGACCCAACTTGTGCTACAACTACGGATGTGCCAGTAAGTATTACCTCTGACGGAGCAGGTGGATTCACAATTGATAATACCAACCAATTACTTCCCGGAATAATTGCTGCCATTAATTCATCCTATGGAAATATCGAAGGAGGAAGCGTAATAAATACCAATACCAATGCTCCTTCCGGAGAAAGTATCTTATTACAGAATTTTGCACTTCCGGTGGAACTACTATCCTTTAGGGGAGAAGCTTTGGATAGAATAAATAGATTAGAATGGATTACTGCTACTGAAGAAAATTCAGCTTGGTTCATGATTGAACGTTCATCTGAAATGAACAATGGATTCAAGGAAATAGGAAGATTGGAAGCAGCCGGTAATTCAGCAGTAGAATTGAAATACCTGTTCGATGATACAGATCCTGTAAGCAAAGCTTATTATAGATTGAAAATATTGGATTTAGATGGCTCTTTTGATTATTCAAATACCATATTGATTCAAAGAGCTTTTGATGGAATTAGATTCCAAGGCATTTCACCCGTACCTTCTAAAGGTAAATTCAATTTAGCTTTCGGTACGAAATCAGGAATCGAAATTGAAATACTATTGACCGACACCAATGGTAAATTGATTGAGAAAAGAACATTGCTTTCCGAAGAAGAGAATAGATTAAGTTTTGATTTAAGTAATTATCCTAATGGAGTTTATTTCATCACGATATCAAATGATACAGACAGAGTGACAGAAAAATTAATCATAGCTAGATAAGTTTTTCTTATAGGACATTACAAAGTGTAAGTTGAAAAAAATTGGGTTGGACTTTTCTTTAAAGTCTGACCCAATTTTCATATATGATAAGGAACTGGTCAAGCTTGTTGATTTTATCGGCTTTGTTTTTATAGCTTGTTGGCTTTCTTTTGGATAACTACTTAATTTAAAAGTTATCCGAAATTTTGATGGATGTAAAAAGTGCTTCCTTGTCCTAGATGAAAAGCTCGAAAAATCACGGCTGCCCCCATTTCTTAACGCACGAAAATTTGAAACCCCTTGGATTCAACAAATAAAACTCGTTCTAATCAGCTGTTTTTACTTTTGATTTCATCACCTATACAACTTAAAGTCTTTGTTTGTACGGAAGTGTAGGCTCAAACAGTATTTTGTTTTTAACGGATTTCCTGCATTTTCTAAGCTAAAATGGCTAAGACCGATCCTGAGCAATTGCCCTAGGATATTTCCTGTCTTGGATTTTCTTCCATACCTTGAATTTGAAAGGAGTTGTTCCTCTTCAAAAGTACAGAGAACTTTTCTTTTTAAATTATGAGTACACAACTAGACAAAATGAAAAACCTAGCCGTGCGAGTGTGTTTGTTCACCTCGCACAAGGTCTAATTGGGGTATTGTCAGGCGAACAAAACACTTGGCAAGGCTGTGTTTATAAAAATGTCTAGTTGTCTGAATTATGGGCAGACTAATAAATAAACTACCAGAATTGACGTAGGGAATTTATTGTTAATCAAGGCAAAAAAGTAGGGATAGCCCTAGCTATCACGAGGCTTTTTAACGCAGATTAGCGATAAATTAGGGAGCCAAAACCGGTAGTTATATTTTTCCTATTCCCTTAAAATGTAATTAATTCACCCTTTTTCCTGCATCGTATTGGACAACTTTTGCAGTAGGGAAACGAGGCAATATTATTTTTTCCAAATAACTGGATGCTTCCTTATCACTTTTAAATCCTCCAAGGAGATAAGCATTTTCACCATTACTTTTATTTTCCATCTTAACTTGTCCGAATTGTTTGAAAATGGAATGGTCAGCGGGCAGTTCTATAGCGGAATTAAAAAATTCAACCATGTAACCCGTATAATCATTAGCTAACATTTTTGGTCCTACTTTAGGCACATAATTATCAGCGATGGATTTTTTGGGTGGCTTTACTTCTTCTACTGCTGGTTTTTCTTCTACGATTTCATCTACGATCTCTTCGCCAAATGCACCGGATGGTGTTGGCTTGATCTTATTTGTTGTAGAATGATTGGTTGTTGTCGTTTCGGTTTTTGTTTCTGTATTTTCGATTGTTGTGGAAGTATGTTCTTGTTTATCTGTCGTATCTGGAACTCCAGAATGCTCTTCAATTGTAGGCATGACATTTTGGCTGGTAATCGGCTTCTTATTCTTGTTTGCCAAATCTTCTTTGATTTCATCAGGAATTTCACCATCCTCACCAATTTGTATCACTTGTGTATCATCCCAGTTGAAATTTTCCACACTTTCATCCAGTATGATTTGCCTAAGGCTTCTGGTATCCTCTTTCTTTTTATTAAAACCAATGACTTTGATTTCAGTTCTTCTATTCGCTTCATGTTGTTTATCCGAACATTTGACTCCATTGGAACATTTATTGGTGAGTTGAGTTTCGCCATATCCTTGGGCAGTGATACGTTCAGGCGGAATACCGCCTTGCTTAATCACATATACGATAGCGGATTTCGCTCTTTTTTTGGATAATTCCATATTGAAAGCGTCTTGTCCTCTTGAGTCCGTATGTGAACCGATTTCGACAATGAATGTAGGATTATCCCTCAACATGGCTATGACCTTATCCAATTCGACTTGTGCATCTGGTCTGATGTCCCATTTACCATAGTCGTAATAAATATTTTCGATTTTCATGCTCCTGTCCAAATTCACTTTGTCCATTTCCACATTGGCAAGAAGCGAACCCATTGTATGTCCTTCGGTTAGGTTGTCAGAAATATTAGGTTCTACTTTTCCCATTCCTTCAAAACAAAGGATGCATCCGGCTACATTGACTCTGGCTTCCATCCTCTTAGTGAAATAACCATCTTTTCTAATCATCACAGTATAATGATTTCCCTGCTCGAAAGTGAATTGGAAATTAGGGTCGGGATGCTTGGTCAAGACCAATTCTTCGGTTTTTGTTGTGTTATTGAAGATTTCTATTGTCGCGCTATCTATTGCCATTTTACCACCATCACTTGAACGCAGTGATTCAGCCAAAGTAACATCAAAAAGATAACCCGGTTTTCTTTTCATTTCCATTTTTAGGTAAGTGGTCTTATCTGCTGAAAGTTCGCTTGCCTTTATGGTGGCTTCTTTTGGCTCGAAAATATCTTTTGTTGCCTTGAATCTATAATTTTCGCCAAGGGGTAAGGAAACGGTAAAGAAACCTTCCTTATTAGTAACGAGTTCTGCTTTTATAGCATTGATACTGTTATAAACAGTGATTTTGACTTCCCTTAAATAGCCTCGATTACCCGTTTCAAAGGCATAACCTTCTATAGTGGCATTCTGTGCTACCATACTGCCAAGCCAAAGCAATGCAATAATTGTAAGGATAGAATTTTTCATGATGATAATTTATAGTTTTAGTTTATTTCTAATAGGATGTTTTTCTGATGAGAAAGGTTGTTAAGGCTTTGTTATTCTTTGAATTTTACGAATTCCTGAGGGTTGTTTTTGATGTATTCTTCCAAATGTTTGTAGAACATCGCTTGATTTTGGGAGTATTCTTGATCGAATTTTTCAAAATATGGTGCTAAATCCGCATTCCCATTGACTTTGATGGATTTGCTTTCTCCATAATTTTTAGCAACAACTGTAAAGAAATGGCTTAATTTTTCATTTTGGAGATGTACGAATGAATTCTTGATTTCAGCCATGTTTTCGGGAAGCGTACTCGCATAGAAGTTTTCGATGCCTCCCTCAGTAATGGCTTCATCCATTTTTCTAAAATAATATAAGGTTCGTTGACCTTTGCTTAGTTCCGGAATGACCTGTGATGCATCTTCATCCAAATCGAATATTTTGGAATAAATGGGACCAATCAGTTTCATTTCCAATTCTGCTGATTTCAAGGTTTCAAAATCTATTTTTGACATTTCAGCCCTTAAATCCCAGCCGTCTCGAAAAACAAATTCAGAAGCGACAAGCTTAGCGGAATTGTTAGCATTATATTCAGCAATGTCCATTGGAGATGCTTGTCTTTTTTCTGTAGTATCCACATCTACAACAGGACTCACTTCTGTCGGAGTGATATCGGCTTCTGCTTTATTTTCAGTATTGTTACAGGAAAATAAAACGAAAAGAACGAATAAATTTAAATAATAATATTTTCTCATAATTTGTCCACGCGTTTCAAGTCCAAGAGATTCAAGGCATTCTTACTGATTCCTTTTATATTCTTTCTGACGAAGACTGCGGTTTCATCATAGAACAAAAATATGACAGGAGCCTCATCAATTGCAATTTTTTCCATTTCTTTATAAAGACTATAACGTTTTGTGTCATCTGTTTCCGCTAAGGCTATGCCATATAATCTATCAAATTCGGCATTGTTGAATCGGGTATAATTCGGTGGGGCGGGATTGCCACCATAGAACACGGTAAGGAAACTTTCTCCATCCGGATAATCTGCTATCCATGATGCCCTGAAAAAATCTACCTGTTCCTTTTTCATCATTTCCCTCAATGTAGCCGATTCCAGAGATTCGATTTGTACATTGACACCCAATTCTTTCCATTGTCTGGTGATGTATGTACAAAGATCTACATAGCCTTTGGTAGTCATTAATTTGATTTCAGGCAAACCCTTACCATCCGGATGTCCGGCTTTCGCCAATAATTCTTTCGCCAATGTAGGGTTATATTCATAGCCCTTGATGGATTGGTCATAAGAGGGCAATCCGAATGGAGTAAAACCGGAATCTGCCGCTTTTCCCACACTGTTCCTCAATTGTTTCAACATCAATTCCCTATCAATTCCATAATTCAATGCTTGCCTGATCCATTTGTTTTGAAGTGGATTGTCTTTCTTTTTCATATTGATACCCAAATATTCCGAGTTCAAAAAGGGTATTTTTATAAAATTAATATCATTCTTAATCGCTTCTTGCAAATCTCCCTCCTTGCTCAATAATTCATCAGCAAACGAAGATTCCAAACCGGACATATAATCCAGGTTCCCTTTTTTGAATTCAAGGAATGCTGTTTTCCGATCTCCTACGAATGATATTTTTACACCGTCCAATAAAGGCAATCCTGCTTCAAAATAATTTTCATTTTTTTCCAAAAACATAGCTTGTCCCTCCAGCCAATTCTTAAATTTGAATGGCCCTGTTCCTACAGGATTTTTCCTGAAATCATTTCCAAAATGTTCAATGATTTCCTTGGGAACAACCGAGCAATATTGCATGGTTAGAATTCCCATAATAGGGTGGAAAGGTTTTTTAAGTCTTAATATAAATGTTTGTTCGTCCGGTGCCGAAAAAGGGTTTTCTTCCGCAACCCTATCCTTAAAAATCCATGCTCCGGGCGAACCGGTTTTTTCATCCACAATCCGATTGAATGAATATACGAAATCGGAAGCAGTTACTTTTCTTCCTTTGCCATTTGGAAATTGGACATGGTCATGGAAAAAAACATTATCCTTAATTTTAAAAGTAATTTCTTTTCCATCTTCTGATATCGTCCAGCTTTCCGCAATATTGGGTTTGACATTCAAGCCCTCATCCAATTCGACCAAGCCATTAAAAAGATGATGCACTGCCCAGATATTATTTTGACTCCTTGCAAAAGCAGGGTCTAGGGAAGTGATTGTGTTGGGTTGGTTGTATTTGAATATTTTTTTTGTAACAGTTTCTTTCTGTTCTCCATTGCAAGAAAATAGCAAGGCGATAATAGAAAATAGAAAGGCTATTTTGAATAAATATTTCATAAACTGGATTGCTGTTAAATTAAAAAAAGAAAATACGATGATTATTATTTCGGAATAATTTCAAATTATTTAAAATTGCAAAAATGAATCTACTTGACTTTCTATTGCATCCAAACATGCTTGGTCTGTTATTTTTCCACTATCATCGACTAAGGTATGACATGCTGAAATGGGCAATTTGTCAGGGTGGACAGTTAGGCCAATATGGTGCATCATTCCGGTCAGATGCTCCATGCCTCTTAGGTTGCCTGCACGACCCATTGCCACACCGACCAATAATGCTTTTTTGTTTCCGAAAGTTTCCTTGATTTTCCGAACGGATAAGGCATCTATGAATAACTTCAATACTCCGGGAATACTTCCATTGTATTCGGGTGTGATGATGACGAATTTATTACTTGGAATAAGGATGGCGTCTTGGGCTTCTTTTAATTTTGAAGAAACATTTTGTTCTTCATACATTTCGGCATTGAGCATTCCATCTTGGACATCTTCGAGGGAAAGTAACTCTACGCTCTCTTCTACTTTCGTCCTAAGAACGGAAGCATAGTGTTTTGCAAATTTGTGGGTGTTGGAATTTTTCCTATTGGTTCCGCAGATAACTGTAATCATTGTCGAAATTATAATTTTTATGAAGAATTAGTGCAAAAGATGCACAACTGGACAAAATGAAAAATAAAGGTACATATATGATTCAAATGTCAGGCTTGTTTTTCTTGCTTTTGTAATATTTGGAATAGATTCTTATTGATTAGATGCTTTGGGCTTTCATTTACAAAGGAAAATATAAATTGCACAAGGTAAGAAACGATGATTCCAAGACAGGCTCCAAATAAAATATCCTTATAAAAATGTTGGAATAAATAGACTCTGGAAAGTCCTACTGTCAATGCCAATATGAAAAAGAAAATGCCCACAGCCCACTTTTTACTCATGGTGGATAATAAATAAAATAAAGCAAAACCGGACATGGTATGCCCACTTGGAAAACTGGAAACCCCACCAAGTAATTCAACACCATCTACCAAAGTAAATTCATCCATCAGTCCACGGTCGCTATAATATCTTAATGGTCTTTTGTGCTGAAAAAATTCTTTGAGAATATTGCTAATTCCCATTACGGCAAATCCGGTAAAAGGTATCATGATTGCCAATCTTAGACTGACGAATACAAAAGCGAGGATTGTCAAAATTGCATAAATGAATTCCTCTGCTAAAAGCGTTCCATAAAAAAAATAATTATTCCAAAAGGGAGTCCTGTTATCTGAAAAAAAACGAAGCCCATCGCCTTGTTTAATATTAAAAAGAATAATACTAGAAATCAGAATAAAAATTAATAAAGGAATTAAAAATCCTACATTATGTTTAAGGTTTTTCATGAATTGAATTTATAACCATTTAGGAATTCTTTTGTAGTTATTCTTTTTTTGCCTTGTAATTGCAATTCATGAATATTTATAAAACCATCTTGAGTTGATATTTTAATAAATGTTTTATCATCAGAAATGAATTTGCCTATTTCCAAATCGTGGGTTTCATTAATTTTAGAAGCGGAATATATTTTCAGTGTCTTGTCATCCAATAAAGTCCAAGCGGCAGGGTAGGGAGAAAGTCCTCTAATAAAATTGTGGACATCGTCAGTTTTTTGATTGAAATCTATCTTACAATTTTCCCTGAATAATTTGGGTGCTTTGGTGACTTCAGAATCATTTTGGGGAACTAATTCATAATTTCCCTTTTCGATAATCTGTACGGATTTTAAAACGGTTTTTGCCCCTAGTTCCATCATTCTGTCATGCAACTCTCCGACAGTTTCATTTTCTCCAATATCCAATTTGTCCATTATTAGGACATCCCCAGTATCTATTTCATGTTTTAGAAAAAATGAAGTAACTCCCGTTTCTTTTTCTCCTTTTATTATTGCCCAATTTATCGGTGCAGCTCCACGATATTTCGGAAGCAATGAACCGTGTAGATTCATCGTTCCCAATGGTGGCATATTCCATACCACTTCCGGCAGCATCCTGAATGCAACCACTATTTGTAAATCGACTTTGAGGGATTTCAATTCTTCTACAAATTCCGGATTTTTCAGATTTTTGGGTTGTAGGATTTTCAAACCCTTTTCCATTGCATATTTTTTGACATCGGATTCTATGAGTGTCTTATTCCCTCTTCCCCCATATTTATCAGTAGAAGTGATGACTGCTGCAATTTCATATCCGTTTTGTACAAGTATGTCTAAGGAAGGAACAGCAAAACCGGGCGTTCCCATAAAAATTATTCTCAATGCCATAAAAAATCGTTATCTAATTCAAGTTGCGTAAAACGCAACAGATATTAGTATTTAGACTCTAGTACCTAGATTTATAATGATTTTCGTAGAAAATCATCCAATTAATATGGATTGCCTAATGTCTAAATACTATTATCTAAAGTATGTTGCGCTTTACGCAACTAAAGTTATCTAATAAAATAAAAGCCAAATAAAAAACAAAAACCTATTCCGATTCGTTCATTCCTATTGCGATAAGCATATAAATAGCTGCTTGCAATAATGTAGATAAAGGAATAAATTTATATTTGCAAATGTAATAAGCTTTATACACAATTATGTTATTGTGCATTTTGTATCACTATTTAGCCCAAGGAATTATTTAAATTAAGATAAATGAACACTTTTTCAGCATTGTCAAGACCGGAATTTGTAAATAAATTGGAATCGGAAGACTATGATTTATTAGTAGTAGGGGGAGGGATAACCGGAGCCGGAATTGCACTGGATGCTGTAACGAGGGGCTTGAAAGTGGCATTGGTAGAAAAAAAGGATTTTGCTTGGGGAACAAGTAGCCGCTCTACTAAATTGATTCACGGAGGATTGCGTTATCTCAAGCAATTCGAGATCGCATTGGTTAGGGAAGTTGGAATGGAAAGAGCGATTGTCTATAAGAATGCCATGCATTTGGTGCGTCCGGAAAGGATGCTTTTGCCAATCGTCCAGGGTGGTTCATTAGGTAAGGCAATGAGTTCTTTGGGTTTGTGGGTCTATGATTTTTTGGCAGATGTAGAGAATTCTGAGAAAAGGAGGATGCTTTCCAAACATGAAACCGAAACGGCGGAACCCTTATTGAGAAAGGATATTCTGAAAGGTGGAGGTTTGTATTATGAGTATCGTTCTGATGATGCAAGACTTACGATTGAAAATATAAAAACAGCATTTAAGGAGGGAGCGAATTGTATTAATTATGCAGAGGTTGAAGATTTTATCTTGGATGATAATCACAAGATCGTAGGGGCGAAAGTCAATGATTTGCTTGGGAAGAAAACTATAAATGTCAAGGCGAAAGTTGTGGTAAATGCAACTGGTCCTTGGGTGGATGTTTTGAGAC
Source organism: Saprospiraceae bacterium (assembly GCA_020631375.1). GTDB lineage: Bacteria > Bacteroidota > Bacteroidia > Chitinophagales > Saprospiraceae > JAHDCE01. The sequence goes on from JAHDHJ010000048.1 coordinate 15,327, forward strand.
AGAAAGGCGGCGGGCATTTATCGAACAAAAGATTGCATTTGACGAAAGGGGTTCACATTGTCGTACCAAAAGAAAAATTGCCTTTACAGCAATCTACATATTATGATGTGGATGGTGATGGAAGAATGGTTTTTGCTATTCCAAGGGGAGAAATTACATATATTGGAACAACCGATACAAATTATACTTCCGAAATAGGCAGACCGGTTGCTGAAATTCAGGATGTGGAATATATTCTGGAAGCGACCAATTTTATGTTTCCCGATGTCAATTTAAAGATTGAAGACGTAGTATCTACTTGGGCGGGACTTAGACCTTTGATTCATGAGGAGGGAAAAGATCCTTCGGAATTATCTAGGAAAGACGAGATGTTTCATGCGGAAAATGGTTTGATTTCCATTGCCGGAGGCAAATTGACAGGATATAGGAAAATGGCGGAAAGAGTAACTGATGCCGTTATTGGTAGTTTGGGAGATTCATTGACCGATATCAAGGAATGTAGCACTGAGCATAAAGGATTGGGTGGTTATTTTGAATCCGAAGAAGAATTGGAGCAATTTATCATTAGCAGATCCGGAGAAGCCAAGCAAATCCTTAGTGATATGAATGATATTTCCAGATTGGTTTATAAATATGGAAAAGACACTGATATCATCATAGAAAAAGCCTTTGAATTGCATGGGCTAATCAAAGATCCCAAAGAAAGATTACACATAGCGGAAGCTTGGTATTCGATACACCATGAAATGACGAATACTGTCTGTGATTATTTGATAAGAAGATCCGGTCGCTTATATTTTGAAAGACAAAATATAGAAACGCTCCTGCCAATTTTGGAATCCTTTATACCAAAAGAACTTAAATTGGATGAGCATAGCAAAAAGGACCAATTTGAAGAATTCAAAAAGGAATACGAAGAAGTCTTGTCTTTTAATAAAACAGTTACAAAAGCTTAGCTTCGTTTCACCAATCCCAATTGTCAATAAAATTGGATTTTATAACGCCATTGCCGAGTTCCGACCTCATATCCGAGACTATTTTTGGAGGAAGGTCCAAGGCTTTTGCCATTTCCTTATTTGACATGTTGTCCTTTAGTAGCCAACAGACAACCCATTTTTGGATAGGGACATGGTTAGAAGCGAATACAGTATCCGTTATGTCAGTAAAGCTTTTGTTGCAATTTTTGCATACATATCTCTGTCTGTGCTTAATTCCTTGGTCATGTCCATTTTTTCGGACTTCATAGCTTCCGCATTCCTTGCATTCTATTCTATTCCCCCATTTTAATTCCCTTAATTGCTCATAACATTTAGCTTCATCAATGAGATCAGAGATGAGTAGTTTTTTGCTCATTTTTAGTAATTGTAAATCATATAAAACTGTGTGTTGTGGATAGGGAATCTTTTTTCCTTATCCATGTGTGTGTGAAAACAAATATAGAAATGTTTTTCACAAGTTTTTATATTTTTATTATTATAGATGCCGTTGTTAACATATTAATAAAAATCATTATATGGGTTGTGTGATTCTAATAGAGGAGAGACAACTAAACCGCAGTTTGATGTCTTAATATAGGGGAAACGGGCTATTGAATAGTATTCAATAGCCAAAACAAAGCATCTATTTACTGATGTTTATCTCTTTTTATAATTACTTTTACCTTTTTTTGAAGATTTCGGTTTCCGATAGCTGTCCTTATTTTTTATAGGATTATATTCCGGCCCTTTTCCTACTTGCGGTGGCAGGGGACTCTTATGGACAGGCTCACCCAATAATTTCTCAATTCGAGAAAACCTAACTTGATCACTTTCCGAAATAAAGGTAATTCCAACTCCGGTAGCATTCGCTCTGGCAGTCCTGCCGATTCTATGGATGTAATCCTCCGGATCGGGAGGAACATCATAATTGATAACTAGGTTGATGTCTTTTATATCAATTCCTCTTGAAAGAATATCAGTAGCAACGATAATCGGAGTTGTGCCATTAGTAAATTCCTTTAATACCTTCTCCCGTTCTTTCTGATCTAATTCTGAGGATATTCCTTTGGCGACTAAACCTCCTTTGCCCAATGCCCTAACAATACTGGAAACCGCTTTTTTAGTAGAACTGAAAACGATGATTTTATTATAACTTTTTTTTCCTTTTAGTAATTCTGTTATCAACTTGTCCTTTTGGTGGTCATAGACAGAATAAGCAGCTTGTAAAATATTTTCAGATGGTTTTGAAATAGCGATATTAATCATCTCAGGCTCATTCAATAATTCCGCAGATAATTTCCGGATATTAGGTGGCATGGTAGCGGAAAACATCAGTGTTTGTTTAATTTTGGGCATTTGCTTACTAATGTCCATGATGTCCTTATGGAAACCCATGTCCATCATCCTATCTGCTTCATCCAGAATGAAATATTTGACTTTGGAAAAATCAACATAACCCATAGAAATATGAGACAAAAGCCTTCCCGGAGTGGCTGCGATAATATCGGCGCCGGTAGTCAAGGCTTTTTTCTGTTGGTCAAATGAAGCACCTTCCCCTCCTCCATAGACTGCGACAGAACTCACACCTGTAAAATAACCAAGTGCTTCAGCCTGCCGGTCAATCTGAATCGCCAGTTCTCTAGTAGGAGAAACGATTACGCAAGATGTTTTGCCTTCGTATTCTTCATCCATTAATAAATTAAGTATGGGTAAAAGGAAAGCAGCCGTTTTACCTGTACCCGTTTGTGCAATAGCCATGACATCCTTGCCATCCAGAATGTGTGGGACAGCAGCAGCTTGGACAGGAGTGGCATAAATAAAACCCATTGAGTCCAATGCGTCCAATAAATCATAATTGAATCCTAAATCTTCAAATGTTACTTTTTTTTCTTCGGATGGATCTTCGATAGGTGTATCTTTCATACTTAATTAAGATGCTGTAAAAGAGTTTTTGTTTATTGGATAATGGGTTCTAAAATAATTCTAAAATTGCGAAGATAGCGATTTTATCTTCATCATATAGGATTATCCTTGGAATAGGATGTCATATTTATTAATTTTTTGTTTATATTTTGCTTGATAACCATATTGTTGTAGTATGTTTTCTTGTATTTTTATAAGATATTGAAAGCCCTGAGTTCCCTAAAACTAAAATTTAACTGGAGAACCTTTGGTTTGGTAGAAAAGGGAATCTAGCGAAGTAATTAATTAAGCTCCATTAATTGAATATATAATCATTTTTTTATATATGTGATTGCGAATGAGAAAGTTATAAAAAAGATAAATATCCTGAAAGTGACTTAATATTATTATTAATTGTCTAAATTAGTGTACAGAATTGCTTTTTAAGAAGAAACTATCAACTAAAACACACTCAATTTATTATGGAAAAGGGGGAGAAGACATATAAGATAGACCACCATCTTTCCAAAATTGATCAAGCTGAAAAAAATAAGGACAAGAGTAGAGTAATCATATTTTTCTCATTATTTATTTTTGTATTGATTAGTAGTTTTCTTTTATTACCAAATAATGAAGAGAAAACAAAGGAACAAAATTCATTATTGGATAATAATGCAATAGAAGTACAGGGAGCTAAGGCAATTTCTGTTAAAAATAATATCAAACAATCATCGAACAAATTAAATTCGAATTCTAGGGCTTCTAATGAAATTGTTGAGCCCGGATTGAATCTGAATGCAGGTGAAATAAAGACTAATCAGATTGCCAAAGAATCTGAAATCCGCATCAAAAATAAGAATATTCTGATTCCTGCCTCTTTTCCCGGAGGGATGTCCAAAATGGAAGATTTTCTAAAAAAAAATGTGAATTATCCAAAATCTGCCCTCGAAAAAGGTATAAGTGGAAATGTCAATATCCAATTACAAATAGGAAAAGACGGTTCTATCAGCAAAGAAAAAATAATTGATAGCCTAGGTTTCGGATGTGATGAAGAGGTGATTAGAGCCGTTTCCCAAATGCCCACTTGGATTCCTGCGAGTATAGACGGCCGCCCAATTAGCAAATCATATATTATTACCGTTTCTTTTGAATTGCCTAAATAATTGAATACAATTGAATTGAATTCAATTGTATATAAGCTCTCCTCTGCTGGGAAATTCCACATAATAAACTCGAATGAAATTATCAGGTTAATGTTAATTCCAGTATTTGGAAAAACGCTCCCTATATGTTAGTTCTTATTAATCTGCTTATTATATATATGATTAAAAATGAATAAGTTGAATGCTTATCTCATGGGATAAATGTTTTGAATAAAATGTTCTTTACTCTTATTAGTTTTATTTATATTGGGAATTCAATTAATGAATTGAAGATTGAAATGCGAATTAAAGGAGGAATAATTCGACGAAACTATTAGCACTATGAGAACAAATGAAAAACAAAACCAAATTGATTATTATTTAAGTCAATTAGAAAAAAGAGAAAACACAAATCTTAAAAAAAAGATAGGGATAGGAATAGGAGCCAGCCTTATCTTTTCATTAGGTATCGGATATTTTATAATGGATAATAATAATTCATCCAATGTCTTGTCGTCGATTACTATACCGGAAAAAAATAGTGTCGAAGTAAACTTATCTGAAAACGAAAGTACCAGCCCAGAAGTTGAAGAGGAAGCTGTTTTGGTAATTAACGAAGCCCCTAACCCCAATCCTAAGTCTATAGAGCGTGCAAGGAACGAACTTAGTGCAGAGACCAATGGGATTAATGAAACAATAGATAGGGACCCTGTTACAACTAATGATAGAAATCCTGTAAACAGGATACTACAGAATACGGCAGAGGAACAACACTCAACAAGAGAAGTACCTACTGATGGGAGTGAGGAGTTTGCAAGCAATGCATTAAATGAAATTGAAGAAAAACCTAGGTCATTAAATAAGGTAGAAACGGTCAACTTACCCGTAGCTGAAGGCTTTCCGATAGGAGCTGAGCCTAAGGGAGTAAATGAACAAAATACTATTGCAGATAATACCTCAAATCCAATTCCGAATGCTGTTATAGAAAGAGAGATCTTAACAGAGAAAGGAGGGGATGCATCTAATAAAGAGGAAAAACCAATAGCGAAAGAAGAAGATGAAAAGGAAATTTCCCCTAAGGAAAAAAAGCAAAAATTTATCCCACCATCATTTCCCGGAGGTTCCAAGTCTTTGGCGAAATTTTTGAATAAAAAAATATCTTATCCTGGAGTCGCATTAGACAATAGGATAGAGGGAGTGGTGAATGTAAGTTTGGAAATTGATGAGAAAGGGAAAATAGGAGAAGTGGCAATAATAGATGGTATAGGTAATGGTTGTGAAGAAGAAGTATTGAAAGCAATAAGGAAAATGCCTGATTGGGTGCCTGCTACTGTAGATAATGTGCCAACAAAAAGGAAATACAGACTTGCAGTAACATTTAAACTACCGCAATAGATCCATAATTATGAATCCATTCCGGTAGTTAATTTTTTTTGAAAAGCGAATTTTAAAAATCCGGAGCGACAGGTTTATTCCCTAATATTTCTTCTATGTTTTGAATGACGGATTCGTCAATTTGGGGAATGATATCTAAGGATGTCAGCGTTTCTTCCAAATGATGGACTTGTGATCCACCAAGAATCACAGTACTGACATTAGGGTTTTTTGCACACCAAGCAACAGCTAGTTTTGCTAATGAAGTATCTAGTCCTTTTGCGATGTCGTTCAATTTGCTAACCTTGTTCAAGCGTTCTTCTGTCAGGGAACGCTCTTTGAGCCATTCCAATCCTTCGATTCCCAATCTTGTGCCCTCAGGGAATTTTCCAAGATATTTCGAAGTCAATACACCAGATGCCAATGGAGACCAAATCGTCGTTCCCAATCCGATATTTTTGAAAATCTGGGAATATTCCACTTCCATTTTTTCCCTATGGAACATATTGTATTGTGGTTGTTCCATTGTAGGACCGATTAAGCCATATTTTTCGGCGACCATATGGGCTTCCATAATTTCTTGCGCCGACCATTCGCTTGTTCCCCAATAAAATATTTTTCCTTGGGAAATCAGGTCATTCATTGTTCTGACTGTTTCTTCTATAGGTGTATTTTTGTCCGGTCTATGGCAGAAAAACAAATCTATATATTCGACTTGTAGTCTTTTCAAGGCAGCGTGGCAGCCTTCTATAATATGCTTTCGACTCAAACCCGTTTGGTTCGGCAATCTTCCCCCAGAACCAAAAAATACTTTGCTGGAAACCAAATAAGTACTTCTGTCCCATTGCATTTTATTGAAGATATTGCCCATGACGATTTCCGATTTTCCTCGGGCATAAATTTCTGCATTGTCAAAAAAATTAACACCGGCATCATAAGCTGTGACCATTAATTTTTCAGCAACATCATCTGATATTTGTTTGCCAAAGGTTAACCAAGAACCTAATGACAACGCACTTACCTGTAATCCGGATTTTCCCAATCGTTTATATTCCATGTTTTTATTTTTATGATTTTTTATTCTTAAGATACATTCATCCCTTTTATAGAATTATCAGAGTATTCCCACCGATTACTCTACCCGATGGTTTTTCTATTCAAGAACCCAACTCGCCTTTCAAGGTGTT
>JAHDHJ010000049.1 GCA_020631375.1 Saprospiraceae bacterium
AAGAATCCAAGGAAGAACCAAAAGAGGAAGCGGTGAATTACCTAGAGGTAAAATCACCCATAGTAGGAACGTTCTACCGTTCTTCCGCTCCCGAAAAACCGGCATATGTGAAAGTAGGCGATACGATCTCGAAAGGAGATGTGGTTTGTATAGTCGAAGCAATGAAATTGTTCAATGAGATTGAAACGGAAATCTCAGGAAAAATTGTAAAAGTCTTGGTAGAAGATGCCGCTCCGGTAGAATATGACCAAGTACTATTCCTAGTGGATCCTAAGGGATAATTAGGTTTGTTGAATTCATTCAATTTCATTTTCCAACGATTAAAACCAAACAATGTTTAAAAAAATATTGATTGCGAATAGAGGTGAAATAGCCTTGCGTATCATACGGACCTGTAAAGAAATGGGTATCAAATCCGTAGCGGTTTATTCTACTGCCGATAAGGAAAGTCTGCATGTTAGATTCGCAGATGAAGCCGTTTGTATAGGGCCTCCATCTTCTAAAGAATCTTACCTGAGTATTCCAAAAATCATGGCAGCAGTGGAAATCACCAATGCAGATGCCATACATCCCGGTTATGGGTTTTTAGCAGAAAATGCGGATTTCGCAGAAGTATGTACAGAATATGGAATTAAATTCATAGGTCCCTCACCTGAGATGATCCGAAAAATGGGGGATAAGGTTACTGCCAAAGAAACCATGATAAAAGCGGGAGTGCCGGTAGTTCCGGGGTCGGACGGTTTATTGAAGGATGTAAAGGAGGGCTTGAAAATAGCCAAAAAAATAAAATATCCGATTATCCTAAAAGCGACAGCCGGAGGTGGTGGAAAAGGAATGCGGATAGTTGAAAAGCCAGAAGATTTTGAAAATCAATGGAATATGGCAAGAAATGAAGCTAAGGCTTCTTTCGGGAACGACGGAATGTACATGGAAAAATTCGTAGTCGAACCTAGGCATATCGAATTCCAAATTATCGGTGATCAACATGGAAATGTAATCCATCTTTCGGAGAGAGATTGTTCCATCCAACGGCGTCACCAAAAATTAGTAGAGGAAGCACCATCTCCGTTCATGACGGATAAACTCCGTAAAAAAATGGGAGATGCGGCAATCAAAGCCGGAAAATCCATTAATTATGAAGGTGTAGGAACAGTCGAATTCCTAGTAGATAAGAACAGGGATTTTTATTTCATGGAAATGAATACAAGGATCCAAGTAGAACATCCGGTAACGGAAGAAGTCATCGATCATGATTTGATAAAGGAACAGATTAAAGTAGCAGCAGGAATTAAAATTTCGGGTAATAATTATATTCCGACAATGCATGCAATGGAATGCAGGATTAATGCGGAAGACCCATATAATAATTTCCGACCATCACCCGGGAAAATCCTTTCTTTCCATAGTGCCAAAGGACATGGCGTAAGAGTGGATACACATGTATATGCTGGATATACGGTTTCCCCTTATTATGATTCTATGATTGCAAAATTAATTTGCAAGGCACAAACAAGGGAAGAGTGCATTAAAAAAATGCAGCGGGCTTTGGACGAATTCATAGTAGAAGGAATAAAAACCACAGTTCCGTTCCATCAGCAATTAATGAAAGATCCGAAATTCAGGGAGGGGAATTTCCATACGGGATTCTTAGAAGGATTCGAACTGGAAAAAGAAGATGAAGAATAATGTTTTCGATTATTTAAAAATATACAAAACGCCTGAAAGAAATCTTTTAAGGCGTTTTGTTTTTTTATTGCTTCAAGGTATTTCGTCGGGTGATTCCACGAACACGAAACAATTAGAGAAATTTGTGTAAATTAGTGGCGGAAAAAAAAACTGCCACGAATCCACATAAATCCCACGAGTACTATATTATTCATTGCTTAATTCAATACACCAGAAAGCCTAAGGAATATATTATAAATTCATACTTGTTTAAATACCTCAAAGCACTTAATATATGTGTCAATAATTAATTAAAAAAAATGTGCCGATTTTTAATAAATATTATTTGTTTTTCAACTGTATTGTTCTCTTGTAAAAAAGAAAATAATAAGGCAATGAATATTGTAAATAAAGAATCGGATTTTAAGGAAATTAATTTGGAAATTAATTATGGGAATAATTCTGAAATTAAAAAAATAAAAGAAAAAATAATTCCAATAAATAGCGATGGGAAATTTAAATTAATAAGTGAAATTGAAAATGGAATAAAAAATGATTCCATATCTTATTTTGACGAATGGGAAATTGATATAAATAAAAATAAATGTGTCAAACAATTATCAATTTACAATAAGGAAAAAAACAAATTCAAGAATTATAAAAGAGACACCCTGTCCGCCTTAGTGGAAGATAAATTATTTACAGTGCAAGGAAATGAATATCCTGTTTATAAAATAATAGAAAAAGATTGGGACGTTACAATGTGTAAAATTAGAATTGTTTCTCCTCAATTCGGATTCTTATTCGAAAGAAGTGACGTAGGGAGTTATGTGGTGAATCCTACTACAAGCGATCCTGTAATCATGGCGTTGATAGAAGAAATAAAAAAAGATAAACCTTTTTCTACTTGTGGGAATTAATAATCTTAAAGTTGTTTTAAATAAAGAAAATCTTGTAACAATTTTTTGTTGTATCCCGTTTTGAATTATAATGATTTCCGTTTCTAAATTTAATTCTCAATGCCTAAAAAAATATGAAAAATATAATTATAGCCATTTTGTTTTTTGCCTTTCTTGCTCCGACTTTTGGACAGATAGAATTGTATGGAATCAGTGCCAGATGGGACGATAGTTTCAAGGAATGGATTATTTATACTACGGATGAAGAAGAGGAAGGAGAACTTTCATTAAGATGGGCGATGAGAGATAATTGGAAAGAATGGGACTACAGATTAGAGGAAGAATCGGGTTCCATAAAAATGAAATGGGATAACGATCCGTCCTTGTGGGAATTAAGAGGCAGTGGTGAAATAATAACAATGAGAACAAAGTGGCGTGGAGATTTTACCGAATGGAGAATTTCAGATGGAACTACCAATTTTACATTGAAAAGCAAATACAGAACGACACTAGAAGAATGGAAAATAGAAGATGATGATTATGGGAAATTTGAAATGTACACCACTTATGAAAACGATGTACGGGATTGGGAAGTAATAGATGGATTGGATGAAGATATTTCCTTTTCCTTAAAAATGGCAATGGTATTTATTGTAACTTATCATACCACTCCTAAATTATGATATGAAGAAAAATATCTAATTTATTTCTCTTTTTTTATTTCGCAAAATAAACATAAGCCGCAGCAAAAGGCAATAAGAAAATAAAAGCATCGAAACGATCTAGCATACCTCCATGACCGGGTAATAATTTTCCCGAATCTTTTTTATTTGCACTTCGTTTTAACATGGATTCTACCAAATCTCCAAGGCTTCCGAACACGGCCGTAATCACACCCAAAGCCATCCAGTCAAAAGTATTTAATTCAGTATAATAAAGAGAGAAAATATATCCGGCAATCAAACAACAAACAACTCCGCCCATTGTACCCTCCCAAGTTTTGTTAGGGGAAATCCTTGGGAACAAAGGTGTTTTTCCAATCCTCGATCCTACCATATAAGCCCCTGAATCATTCAACCAATTCATGACGATCAAACCAATGATAATATGTGTGTTGAAATAATCCTTGGTGCCATCAAATGCCAAGTACAATAATAAAATCATTGGTACGCCGATATACATAATTCCCGAAATGACTAAGGCAATATTCCTAAACGGATCAGAAGCACTTTTATATAATTCATAAATAAAAGCCATGAATGCCAAAGGCAACATTGCCCAGGGTAAATCCGCTACTTGGAATTTTACAAAATCAGGAAACATATAATTCAGGGCAATCACGAAATACATAAAACAACTCAGGAAAATTCCATAATTCCTCCTAAAAAAATGACTGTCATAATCATTAGCGAAAATGAGGTCGTAATATTCCTTGGAACAGGCGACCAGAACAATTAAAAATAAAATAGCAAAAGAATAAGTATTCCAAAACAAACCCAATAAAACCGTAGGCACAAAAACGAGGGCAGTAATTGCCCTTACCATCAAATCCTTATTCTTGTCACTCATTACATTTCTATTTTAATTTTTCTGGACTTGTTTTATAATTGATTTCGATCAATAAATGTCATTCAATATGCTGTTGAGGAATACCACTAAAATTAATCCTTCTCAATAAATACATTAAAGCTACGACTACTATTAGAGAAATCAGACCTTGCCACCAGAAAATTTCAGGTGTTTGGGAAATATCCAACGTTTTATCGCCTTTGGACAAAAAATAATATCCGATGACTTGGAAACTATTATTAATGAAATGCCCAAAAATAGACAACCACAAACTACCCGACCACAAGAACATATAACCAAGCATGGCACCCAGAAGCATTCTAGGAATAAAGCCTTGGAATTGCATATGTACGGCACTGAATAGAATCGCTGCCACCCAAACCGCCAAATGCCCGTTCTTAAAAAATAATTGTAACCGATGTTGCAATATTCCCCTAAAAATCCATTCCTCTCCAATAGCCGGAATAACCGCCAAAACAATTAAACTAACAAATAACTCCAAAGGAGATTCCATAGTAAGAATGGCAGAAATAAGTTCATTGCTATTTTTCTCCATACTAATCATCCATTCTGGTAAGGGAATATTTTGATTAATAATAAAAGAATAAGCAACCATAGGCAAAGCAGCCACCATGATAATCCCGGCAATAAGGAAAGAATTCAGCTTAGTTAGCTTTTCAGCCAATACAGACTTCAAGCAATTCCGCTTATAAACTAAAATTGACAATAAAATCCCAGGCAAGAAAAAAGTCCCGAAATTACTAAAGAACATTACCAACCTTACCAAATGTCTATTTTGTTTAATCAAGTCAATGTCCACATCTCTAAGCATAGGCAAAATAGCTTCACCGGTTCCATTTTGTACGATACTGCTAAAGAAAGCAAAGAACATCGTACAAATAATTATAAGAAGAATAAGGAATGGAAATTCAAAAGCCACAGGCAAACGTTGAAAACCTTCCACCCCATTATTCACAGAAATGTCATTAAATTCATTTTCTATATCCGATCTCATTCCTAAATACCAATTTTGCACAAATATATAGGTAACTAAATAATTCAGAGAGAATTCCCTGCAATACAATCATATTTAATTCAATAATCACAAAAAACAAGAAACTCTGAGAAATCACGAATCACCCACTCACAAATCACCAATAAAGAAGAATCACGAATAAATAAAATCACATGACCAGACTAAGCGTAAATCTAAACAAGGTAGCCCTAATAAGAAATGCAAGAGGAAGTAACTTGCCCGATTTAGTACAAGTTGCAAAAGATTGCGAGAGATTCGGAGCAGAAGGGATAACCGTACATCCCAGACCCGATGAGCGACATGTAACCTATGCAGACATCCCCTTGTTAAAGGAAGTAGTAAGCACAGAATTCAACATAGAAGGAAATCCCAATCAAAAATTCCTAAAAATGGTGCTGGAAAACAAGCCGCATCAATGCACACTTGTTCCTGACGCACCCGATGCCCTGACATCAGATGCAGGTTGGGATACAATAAAGCACCAGGACTTTCTAAAAGAAACCATTTCCGAATTAAAGTCGGCAGGAATCAGAGTATCCATCTTTATTGATCCAATTAAAGAAATGATAGAAGGGGCAAAAGAAGTAGGCACGGATAGAATAGAATTCTATACAGGACCATATGCACACGATTTTCATAAAAACAAGGATAAAGCAATAAAACCCTATATCGAATCCGCTGATTTTGCTTCAGAATTAGGCTTAGGCATAAATGCAGGACACGATTTGAATTTAGAAAACCTTAGATTTTTTTCATCCAACATTAACAATCTCCTAGAAGTCTCAATAGGGCACGCACTCATCTCAGATGCCCTATATTATGGCTTACATAACACCATCCAGTTATATTTAAAGCAAATAAAATGAACGGAATCCATAGGAATGTGACTAGGTAGTCAAAATCGGAATGTCATGAAAAAGAAATAAAAAAGAAATTACTTAATATTCTAATGTTAAGGAATTGTGATATTAATATATTATTAACTAATTTTCCGCTTTATTTTAATTTTATCACTTAAACCAATATTGACGGTATGAAACAGTTTACGCTGATTTTAAGTATGGTTTTGCTGACATTTACAGCTGCATTTGCCCAGAAGACGGTGACAGGTACAGTTATAGATGAAGCAGGAGAACCACTTATCGGTGCCAATGTAACAGTAAAGGGAACAGACAAAGGTACAGTCACAGAATTTGACGGAACCTATTCCATTTCAGCTAATGAAGGGGAAGTTATCCTAGTTACTTACACAGGCTACACCGATGTGGAACAAACAGTCGGAGCGGAGAACACGCTTGACTTCACCCTAGCAGAGGGTGTATTATTAGAAAATGTTGTCGTGACAGCATTGAACATCTCAAGAAGTGAGAAATCTCTTGGATATGCTGTACAGACAGTAGATGGGGATGACATCACCCAAGCACGAGAATCCAACCTAGTTAACGCATTGAGCGGTAGGGTAGCTGGAGCTCAGATTACGAATAGTTCCGGAGCTGTAGGTAGTTCCTCAAGGATTGTATTAAGGGGTGCTACCTCCATAGGTAGTGGTAACCAGGCATTATTTGTAATAGATGGTGTACCTGTTAGTAATGGAGCTGGCGGAAACGCAGGGTCTAGTGGTGGCTTCCAAACACCTAACGGTATTGCGGATATCAATCCTGATGATATTGAAACACTTACAATATTAAAAGGACCTAATGCAGCTGCATTGTATGGTGCTCAAGCTTCAAGTGGTGTAATTGTTATTACGACCAAATCAGGAGCTAAGCGTAAAGGAATTGGAGTTTCTTTTAATTCTTCTACTACATTTGAAAGACCATTATTACTTCCTGATTTTCAAAATTCTTATGGCCAAGGTGGAAACCCTGACTATTTTGAATTTGTTGATGGACAAAATGGAGATGGTGGTATCGATGAAAGTTGGGGACCGGCATTGGATGCAGGTTTGGAATTCGTTCAATGGAACTCTTTTATGAATGATGGAAAGCCTCTTCCTTGGGTATCTCAACCTGATAATATCAAAAACTTTTATGAAACAGGTATTACTGCTAACAACAATATCTCCTTTTCAGGTGGTAATGATGCAGCTACTTTCAGATTGAGTTTAGGTATGAGTAACCAAAAAGGTATGGTTCCTAATACTGATTATACAAAATATTCAGTATCTGGAAACTCTAGAATTAAATTAACTGAAAAACTAAGTGCAGGTTTGACAGTTAATTATATCAAATCTAAGAGCGGTAACTTGCCTACTGGTGGTTATAACAACGAAAACCCAGTACAGCAAATGATCTGGTCTGGACGTAACGTGGATTTCTCTTTATTGAAAGATTATGAGAATCTTCCATTGGCAGGAGTTGGTACTGCGGCAGAAGGTACTCCGGCTAACTGGAATACATTATTCCAAAATAACCCTTATTGGGTATTGGACAATAACTTGAATAAGTTAGATAAGGATAGAGTAATAGGAAACGTAAACCTTAGTTATGAATTGCTAAAAGGATTTACAGTAAGAGGTAAAACAAGCATAGATGCCTTTAATACGTTGATTACTCAACAAAAGGCAGTTGGGTCTAACGAAAACCAAGAAGGATTCTATGCAGAATCATCAGGAAGAACATCTATAATAAATAATGAATTGTTATTGACATATGCTAAGGACATTTCTGAAGATTTAAACTTCAATGTGAACTTTGGAGGAAACATGAGATATACAACTAGCAAATCCTTATATGGAGAGGCAACACAATTAGAGTTGCCGGGGCTATATAACTTGTCAAATGTAAAATCTGGTGTAACTCCAATCTTAAGTAACACTATCTCTAAAAGAAGAGTGAATAGTTTGTTTGGTTTTGCACAAGTAGGATTTAAAAATGCTATTTATTTAGATTTAACATTACGTAACGATTGGTTCAGTGTATTACCAGAAGATAATAATTCTTTCCTTTATCCTTCTGTTACAGTAAGTACGGTAATCAGCGAATTGTTGGACATCAATCCTAAGACATTATCTTTCCTTAAAGTAAGAGGTGGATGGTCGCTTGTGGGGTCTGATGGTGGTTTGTCTCCTTATAGTACAGTTCAATCATATGGCTTCAGTGATCCTTTCGGAACTATTTCTCAAGCATTCTTCCCTAATTCTTTGAATAGTCCTGATTTGAAACCAGAAACTACAAGAGGTATCGAATTTGGTGTTGATGCTAGATTGTTTAATGATCGTTTAAGCTTTGATGTAACTTATTATAACCAAAAGAGTAAAGACTTACTTTTAGCTGTAGCTTCTTCTGCTACTTCTGGATTTACTTCTCGTTTAACAAATATAGGAACAATCCAGAATAATGGTGTCGAACTTCAAGTAGGTATCGTACCAGTTAAGACAAAAGATTTCACACTAGGTGTTGACTTTAACTTTGCGAAAAATAAAAATGAAGTAACTGATTTAGGAGAAGTATCCCAAGTAACTTTAGGTGGTCAATGGAGTGTTGAGCTTCAAGCAGTAGTAGGACAACCTTATGGAGTTATTTATGGTCCTGCATTTGAGCGTACACCTAGTGGTGAAATCGTTTATGAAGATGGATTACCTAAAATTGGTGATAGTAAAGTACTTGGAAACATTACGCCGGATTGGACTGGTGGAGTAGTGTTGAGCATGGATTACAAGGGGATCACTTTTAATACAATCTTCGATGCTAAAGTTGGTGGAGATATCCATACCATGACAACATCATGGGGTCGATATGCAGGTGTTTTATCCGAAACGTTAACTGGTCGTGAAACTGGTATTGTTGGGGAAGGCATGATGAATATCGGAACTACAGAAAGCCCTAATTGGGTAGCAAATGATATAGTAGTTCCAGCAGAATCTTGGAATAAGAGAGCTTATTCTAATAGTATTGCTGAAAGTTCAGTTTTCGATGCTACTTACGTAAAATGGAGACAGTTGCAAATAGGATATGCTATTCCTAAAAAATGGTTGGATAAGACACCATTGTTAGGAGCTGAAATATCTTTAGTTGCTAGAAACTTAGCCATTTTACATAAAAACGTTCCTCACATTGACCCAGAATCTGCTTTCAGTAGTGCAGATGGTGAGCAAGGTCAGGAATTCGGTCAGTTACCTTCTGCTAGAAGCATAGGTTTCAACCTAAATCTTAAATTCTAATTAAAAGATAAATGATTTTGAAAATGAAATATTCAATAATATATCTGGTATTCCTAATGGTTGGATTATTAGCGGTAGGTTCTTGTGACAAAGGATTTACAGAGCTAAACGAAAATCCGAACGATCCATTAGCTGTGCCATCGAATCTAATATTACCGAACACCATTAGAATTTCCCAAAACATTATGTATAGTACATTTGTTGGTGGAGACATGGGTTCATGTTGGGGACAACATTTTGCAAAAGTCCAATATAATGATGAAGCTCGTTATATCCCTAGACCAAATGTTATCGAGTCAACAGTATGGAATGGTTTATATGTTTCTGTAATTGCAGATGCTCTTAAAATGGGAGAATTGGCATTAGCAGAAGAAAATAACGATATGCAAGGTGTTGCATTAGTTATGCAAGCTTATGCTTTCTCTGTACTAACAGATATGTTTGGAGATATACCTTTCTCCGAGGCATTAGGAGGTGAGGAAGGAATTTTCACACCTAAATATGACTCCCAATCAGATGTTTATGCAGGAATCTTATCCATGTTAGATGAAGCGAATACTTTATTAGATGGAACGGGGTCTATAGATGCTACTTCTGACATCTTGTACGGGGGAGATTATACAGGCTGGAAAAAAATGGCTAATTCATTGAAATTCCGTGCCTTAATGCGTATATCTGCCAAGCAAGATGTTTCTGCTCAATTACAGGATATAGTCAATAACAGAATGGTGTTCACTTCCAATGCAGATGAAGCTAAACTAGTATATCTATCTGCTGAACCTAATGCAAATCCTCTTTTTGAGACTATAGTATTTGGAACTAGGGGAGAATGGAAAATTAATTCCGCTCTTGTTAGTATTATGGAAGGCTATGGCGATCCTAGACTAGCCGTTTATGCACAGCCAAATGAGGATGGTGTAATCAGAGGAAAGCCTTCAGGACTTCAAAATGTGCCTAATAATGATTACAATTATACGAATGTTTCTCCTATAGGTACAAAATATTTGGCTGCGGAAGCTCCGGGCTATTTCATGTCCTATGCAGAACTTCAATTCTTAATGGCAGAAGCTGCTCACAAAGGTTATATTTCAGGAAATGCAGAATCTTATTACAATGAAGGAATAAGAGCTTCATTCATGGAAAATGGTGTTTCAGCTGATTTTGATGCTTATATCGCGAACCCTCTTGTTGCTTATGTTTCTACAGCAGATGGCTTAAGAAGAATAGGAGAGCAAAAATGGTTGAGCTTATTTACTCAAGGAGTTGAGACATGGACTGAATGGAGAAGAACAGGTTACCCTGCTTTGACTCCGGCATTGGAAGCTGAATTAAATGAGATTCCTTCTCGTTATACTTATCCAAATGGAGAAGCAGCTTTAAATACAGCTAGTTATAATGCAGCTGTACAATCTCAGGGTGCAGATCTACTAACTACCAAGGTTTGGTGGATGCAATAATAATATCATTTATAAAAAATTATTAATTTTATGAAAAATATTAAGTTTTTAATTCTAGCCTTCTTCATAGCTTCAACTTTTGTTGCATGTGACGATACTGTACATGTAGATGAGAATGCAGTTGAAGGAGGATTGATTGATGTTTATGATGTGTTGATACCACACGTTATAGCTAGTCAAACAGCATATACTTCTAGTTTCAGAGTCTTTCAGGGATCTGTTAAAACAACTGCGGTAGATGTGTATAGACAATACTCTGGTTCTTTAGGTACTTCAGATAGAGTACTATTAACTACTGTAGATATTACGGATCAAACAGGAGTTACCGACCACACTCTTAGTTTCACTTATGCTGATTTGGCTAATGGTGTTACTTTGAATGGTGCGGCTTTCCCTACAAACGATGAGTTATTACAAGTAGGTGATTTCTTTGAGTTGACTTACCAGCCTAGAACTAGCGAGGGTAATACGCACAGAAGTGCCGAGACAACTAAAGTTGCTCTCTCTGGTAGATTTGCTGGTGTATATGTTACGGGAAATAGTTCATATATTCATCCTACTGCTGGAGACCAAGGAGGTTGGGCAGGAGCTGAAGTCGTTATAGAATCTGTAGCTGAGGGTGTTTATCACATTCTGGCAAATGGACCTTGGGACATAACTGTGGACCCTGATAACGAATTCTATTTCATGGTAGATGCTGATGGTAACATTATTATTCCTAAGGAATATGAGGGGGCTACTCAAACTGTTTGGGGAGGAGCGGATCCTGTTGCAAACTGCATTAATGATGCTGCATTGTTACCTGATGCTAATTGTGCCACATCTAATTATACCATAAAGGACGATGTGAACGGAGAAGATGTAGTAGTTATGTCTCATGGTTATATCCGTGATACAGGTACACGTCAATTTTATTACGAATTGAAAAAGAAAATATAAATGGAGTATTCCTTACCAGAAATTTATCTGGTAAGGAAGTTTTTATATTTCTTTTCATTTTTAATTGTTCAATAAATAAAATAAATAAAATGAAGAATATACTTATTGTGGCTCTAGGGGTACTTGCCATTTTGTTGTTCTCACAATGTAGTGATGAGGATTATACCGGTTATACCACCCTTACAGCTACTAGCCCAACATTTTCCGTTGATTGGGGTACGGCTCCTGCATCTCAAGTAGAAGCAGATTCTATATATACATTTACGATTACATTATCAGAAAAGCAGGTTGCAGATGTAGTCTTTAATATTTCAGCTGCTGCAAGTACTGCTACAGAAGGAGAGGATTTTGATTTATCGACCCACTCTATAGTTATACCTGCTTATAGTACTACGGGTTCAGGTATGCTTTATGTTTACAGTGATGTAATTCCTGAAGATACAGAAATTATTTCTATCCAGATTGGAGATGAGAAATTAGCAAATGTAGCTACAGAACCTCAAACACGTACAATTGAGATTACGAATCTCGTTAGTAATGATATTTTGGTTTCTTTCAATTGGGAAGATATAGTTGATGTTACTATAGGAGGTACCTTATATGAAGGAGTGTCGCTTTGTGCGAATGTAGATATTGATTTCTTACTATATGATGGTGCGGGTAATTTTATAAGTGATTACACTTCTGTTTCATCTGCTTGCCCAGAACAATATCTTTTCGATGCGAATTGGGCTCATGGTGACGGGACATTCTATTATGCTGTGAATTTATGGGATAATGGAGGCGTAGCGCCGGATTCGGGACCTATAGACTTTCCAGCAACTATAAATATTGCTCAAACAGGAGTTGTAAACATTACTGTAGCCCAAGATCCTTCTACAGTTTTAAATTCTTCAAGTCCTCAATCTGAGGAATACAATGTCTTAAAAGTTGTAGTATCTGGAGGAACATTCTCTTTCTATGATGCTGTTACAGACGAACTTATCTTTGCTCAATAAGAGTTAAGTTGCTATGTTTTTATTTAGGCTTATATTGGTTTAGACCAATATAAGCCTTTTTTCTTTTTTATAAAAAGGAGATTACATTACGCTCAAATGTTAAAAAATTAACAAGTGAAGCAGCGAAATTAAAACTCATCTTGTTTAGCTAAAGGCTGGGAGTTGGATTTTGAATAGACCTTTTACTTCCTACTAACAAATTACTTCCTACTAACAAAATTATAATATATTAACCTATAAATATTTTCTAAGAATCACTCCCTAATTCAACGAAAAACCTACACAACAGAATGACTTTTTGATATTTTACAAAATACCTATTTCTAAAATTTATTTTAAAAGCTTACCAAAAGATTGGAAATATTCCATAAATTTGGCGATTGTTAATTAATGTTAAAACGGATAAAGGCAATTCGTAGAGAGAATAGCCCAAATCCAAAATATTTTTCTCATCAAAAAAAATTAATTACGGTATGAAACATTTTTCACTTATGCTGGCTATGGTTCTCTGTGTCATGAGTACCACCCTTGCCCAAAGAACCATAACAGGTACTGTTATGTTACAGGATGAAGGAGAAGCCATTGGTGCTAGTGTATTAGTAGAAGGAAACGAAACAGTAGGAACAGTCACTGAATTTGACGGTTCTTTTACTCTGGAAGTTCCTGATGATGCAAAGGCACTTGTTATTTCTTATACTGGTTTTGAAAACACAGTAGTTTCCATAGAGGGAACAAATACTGTGGAAGTAACAATGGCGCCTAATAATGTATTGACAGAAGTTGTTGTTGTTGGCTATGGTGCTGTTCGTAGTAAGGCAGAGTTAACTGGAGCAGTCACCAGAGTAGATGGTGGTAAAATCAATGAATTGCCAGTATCAAGTTTGGATCAAGGTCTTCAAGGCTTGGCTACGGGAGTACTTTCTACTGGAGGGTCTGGACAACCGGGGTCGCCAAGTACAATACGTATTCGGGGTATAGGTTCCATTAATGCAAGTAGCTCCCCATTATATGTGGTTGATGGGGTACCTATTATTGTTGGAACAACAACGACTATTGATGCGGATAGAGCTTTGAATGCACTTGCATCCATTAGTCCTGCAGACATTGAATCAATCACCGTTTTAAAGGATGCTGCAGCGACGTCAATTTATGGAGCAAGAGGATCTAATGGTGTAATACTTGTTACAACTAAGAGTGGTAAGAAAGGGGAAAAAACACAATTTAATCTCTCTACTCAATATGGTATTTCCAAAAAGACCAACGATAATTTTAGGATGTTGAATTCACAGGAATACCTTGAATTAAGAAGAGAGGCAGAAGTCAATGCTGGTAGGTCAGTAGAAGATGTGATGTTAGAGTTTCCCGATTCATTGGCAGATACGGACACGGACTGGAGAGATGAGGCTTTCCAAACTGGTTTGACTAAGAGTATTGATTTATCTGCAAGAGGAGGATCCGAAAAAACATCATTTTTCGTTTCCGGAGGATATTTTGACCAAGAAGGCATCTTACTTAGAACAGGTCTGAAAAGGTACTCTGGTAGAGCAAATATAGATCACCAAATGAGTGATAAGATTTCATTTGGTGTTAATCTTTCTACGTCTTTTACTGATCAAGCAGGTAGGGCAGGAGAAGGTTCTTTCATGGATCCTGTTACAGGAGCATATCTTTTGATACCATTTGATCCTGTAAAGAATGAAGATGATTCTTATAATTACAATTTTATCTATGAAACATTAGCTAATGCTAATTTTGTTGGTATTGCAAATGCTGTTACACAAGAAAGTCAATCTTTTCGTTTTACAAATTCCAATTATGTACAATACGACATAAATGATGATTGGACAGTAAAAACTATATTAGGAATAGATTGGTCAAATGGTCGTGAGGACGAAACATATCCCTCTGGTTTGCCCGAAGTAGGTCGTTATCCTGATGGTTATGTGATTCGTTCAACGGCAAGGGAGTACAACATCTCTAATACAAATACAATAAATTATTCTCACACGTTTAAAGAAAAGCATAGTGTTAGTGGATTATTAGGCTTTGAAGTATTGAAGAATGATTATGATTATTTTTCAGGTACTGGTTCAACATTGCCTAAAAATCTTACTGTAATAGGTGTCACCGCTGTACCTCAAGATCCTTTTGGTTCTAAAGAGGAATTTAGTTTTATGTCAATCTTATCGAGGTTGAATTATGGTTTTGCTGGAAAATATAATGCTTCAGCTAGTTTTCGTAGGGATGCTTCCTCTCGTTTTGGAAAAAATAATCGTTGGGCTAATTTCTGGTCTCTTGGAGCAGGTTGGACAATCAGTGCAGAAGATTTTATGAAAGATGTGGGAGCAATTGACTTTTTAAAACTAAGAGCAAGTATAGGTACTACTGGTAATGCAGAGATAGGAAACTATACAAGTAAGGTTAAGTATGACGCATCTGGTTCATATAATAACCAAAATGCTTCTTATCCTGATGTTGCTGATTTGGGTTCTGAAGATCTAACATGGGAAAGTAATTTGAACTGGAATGTTGGATTTGATTTTGCTTTTCTAAAAAGATTTAATGGAAATATTGAATACTACAATAGAAAAACATTTGATCTTCTTTACGATCAGCAACTTTCTAGGGCAGCGTCTGGTGCTACTTCTATTCAAGGGAATATAGCAGAAATGGTAAATAAAGGAGTAGAGGCTGAATTGAACATAGATATCTTTAACAAAAAGGATTTCAGATGGACAATAGGTGCTACAGTGGCAGCTAACAAAAACGAAATAACAAGATTAGTTGACAATGATGGTGATGGGGAAGATGACCAGATAGATGGTCGTACCTTTACTACTAGAACAGGAGAAGCTATTGGTACATTTTATTTAATTGAGTGGGCAGGAGTTCACCCAGCTGATGGTACACCTTTATACTACGACCAAAATGGAAATGTGACAGGGGATAGAGAAGCTGCGGGCCAAAAAATCGTGGGAACAAGTAATCCTAAGGCATTCGGTAATTTTACTACAAACTTTTCTTACAAAGGAGTAGGTTTGGATGTAATGTTCTTTTATAATTATGGAAATAAGATAGTTGATAATACACGCCGATATATTGAATCTGATGGAGCGTTTTTAATTTATAATCAGACAGCAAATCAATTGGATAGATGGCAAGAGCCAGGCGATGTTACAGCGGTTCCTCAAATAATCTTTCAAAATGGAACAGGAGGTAATGAATGGGGGTCTACTAGATGGATGTATGATGGATCATATTTGAGATTGAGAAATGTTCGTTTATCTTATTCTGTGCCAACAGAGAAAATAAATAAATATGTTAGGAGCATTCAAGTATTTGCCCAAGCCCAGAATTTATTGACATTCTCTAGGTACAAAGGATTTGATCCGGAATTTGCTGCGGGGGGTACCTCTTTCTTTCGTTATCCCATAGGTAAGACAGTAACCTTTGGTATGAATGTAGGATTTTAATTAAAATATAAAAAGAACAGTTAATATGAAACAAATTAATATATGGCTTTTTGCCTTAGTGTTCTCAATGTCACTATTATTTTCTTGTGGCGGAGATTTTTTAGAAAAAGAACCTCATGACTCATATTCTCAAGATATCATATTCACTGATATAGAATTAGCTAGAGGAGCTATGATTGGCTGCTATGATAATCTATCAAATGTCAATAGTTGGTATGGTCGTAATTTTGTAATTATTGGAGACCTTGCTGCAGACAATACTAAAGTGAGACCGGTGAATTCAGGGAGATTTTTAGAAGATTATTTTTACTTTAAAAATAAAGATCTATCCCAAGCGGGATTTTGGTTTAGGGCTTATGAGACCATAGCTAGATGCAATTATCTTATATCAGGAGTAGATGGAGGTATTCCGAATGCTACTGATGAAGAAAGTAATCAATTAAAAGGAGAGGCACTCTTCTTAAGGGCATTGGCTCATTTTGATTTATGTCGCCTTTTTGCTCAGGATTATAATTTTACGGATGGAGGAAGTCATATGGGAGTACCTGTTGTCACATCTGTTGAGACTTTTGGACAGCCTATCAGGAACACAGTAGCAGAAGTATATGCTGCTGTAATCTCAGATTTAGAAGCAGCACTCACTTTGTTAGATGATAGCAATTATGGTGCTACAGAACTTCCGTATAGGGCTAATACAAATGCTGTAAACGCATTATTAGCTAGGGTTTACCTATATAAAGGAGATTATACAAATGCGAAACAAAAAGCAGAATCAGTGATTTCTTCAGGAAGTTATACCTTATTTACAAATGCTAGTTATATTAGTGCTTGGGGAGAGGCAGCCAATGATGAATCAATTTTTGATGCAGCAGTTACAGCAACGGATAATCTAGGTGTGGACGGTTTAGGTCCGATGTACTTGAAAGCAGGCTATGGAGATATCGCACCAACAGATGGTTTGATTGAACTTTATAGCATCCAAGATGTGAGAACAGGTTGGTTTACTGTCGATGGTGGAGATCTTTATGTGAATAAATATCCTGCTGCAAATTATTCTGATAACACAAGGGTTTTACGTTACTCTGAAATGTATCTTATCAGTGCCGAGGCAAGTGCTAGATTAGGAGAAATAGCAGCAGGTACAGCTCGTTTAAATACTATAAGAACAAGAGCTGGTTTAACGGAGGTATCTCCAAATAATGCTATAGAGCTTTTGACAGAAGTAGCATTGGAAAAAAGAAGGGAATTTGCATTTGAAGGTCATAGGTGGTTTGATTTGCGTCGTAATCAGCAAGGAGTTGAGAGGGGCGATGATTGCACAGCTAATGAATGGTGTAGCATTCCTTATCCAAATGACCAATTTGTGTATCCAATTCCTCAAACGGAAATGAATGCAAATCCTAATATGCAGCAGAATCCTGGATATTAATTATTTTTTGCAATTTACTTTTGATGAATTGCAACAACTTTTACTTTTATTAATAATTTGAAAGATATGAAATCTAATAAAATATTTTTTTCAATTTCTATTTTTTTCTTTCTCACAGTTGTGGTATTTACATCTTGTGATGAAGAAGATAAGAGTTACCAAGAAGGGAATAGCATCCATTTTGCTACGGACTCAACATTTGTTTCTGAAGGAGACGATGTTAATTATGTACCCTTGCGTATTCTGTTTTTGAAAACTTCTCCAATATCAGGTTCTGCTACTATTACCATTAGCGGGGGAACAGAAGGAGTAGATTATAATTTGTCTCCAGGAACTAATTTATCCCTAAGTTTTGGACCAAACGATTATCAAGATACCATTTGGATAAAGCCTATAGATAACGGCGTTCTAAATGAAGATAAGGTGATTACACTTACACTTTCTAGCTCTGATGTAAATGTAGGGTTTGCAGGTCCTGATGCTTTGAATAGTACACATGGATTTGTAATTACAGATAATGATTGTGCTGAACCACTAACAGGAACTTATGACATTACATCAGGAGCAGGTTGTTTGGGAGCAGGAGGAGGAGCATGTGGACAAGATATCGATCCTTTCCCTTGGAATGGATCATATCCTATTAGCATGTCATTGTTGGCTTGTGAGGAAGATGGTAAATACTTGGTAAGTGATATCACAATGGGACTTTATCCTAACGGATGGGGAGACTCCCCAAATCCAAACCCAGGAGTTATAGTGGTTTCTGGGACAACTATTTCAATTATAGAAGCCGAGTCGCCTGATGTGATTTATGGAAGCGATGCGTTTTTTGGAGATGGTACTGTGAATTCAGATGGATCTGTAGTTATTAACTTTTCAAATTCCTATGGAGATATGGGTAGTGTAACTCTTTCCCCTCAATAATGTTTTTTTGAATTAAAATATATTTTATTACAGGGAACCCTCATTTGGGTTCCCTGTCTTTTTTAGCCTAATTAATAGATAGGAACTTAAGTAAATTTTCATAAATAACCCCCTAATATCAATATAAACTACTAACCAGATATTTGAAATTCTGGCTTACCGTTTTATTTTTATTTTGTCAAATAGAATACAGAAGAGCATATTTATCATTCTGAAAATAATTACTTTAGTCATTTTTACATTA
This sequence comes from Saprospiraceae bacterium, assembly GCA_020631375.1. Lineage (GTDB taxonomy): Bacteria > Bacteroidota > Bacteroidia > Chitinophagales > Saprospiraceae > JAHDCE01. The sequence goes on from JAHDHJ010000049.1 coordinate 18,796, forward strand.
AATAGCATTAGGGAAATAATTCTATTCAAATAAAAACTATCTTTATTAATAGACTATAAGATACTCTAAGTAATATTTCAAAATAATCATAACCATGAATATAGGTAACTTACAAAATATAACCCTAGTGGTTGTTTTACTGAACCTTTTTTGCACAAGATCCACATTTGCTCAGACTATAAATCCTCATAAATGTGGATTCGATCATTCCTTGCAAGAACTAAAAACAAATTATCCAGAAGAATATCCTGAAGATCATGAATTTGAGCGTTGGATGACAGAAAAAATCCAAGAACGTAGACAAGGAATATCAAGGTCTATAGATGGAGTGGTTGAACTTCCGGTAGTTGTACACATTATCCATTCAGGAGAACCCATAGGTACTGGAGCAAATATATCTGATGCTCAAATATATTCCCAAATCAATTCTACAAACGAAGATTTTAGAAGAACACCAGATTCAAGAGGTTATAATGCACATCCTGATGGAGCAGATACAGAGATTCAATTTTGTTTAGCTCAAATAGATCCCGACGGAAATCCAACTACGGGAATTAATAGGGTGAATTTGGGAGTTAGTGAATGGAATAGAGATGAATTTAATGCTACAGCCAAACCTGCAACACAATGGGATCCTGAAAAATATGCAAATTTATGGGTAGTGGAAAGTTTCGAACCTTTGGCAGGAGGATTTATCCTGTTAGGTTATGCACAGTTTCCATCTGCATCTGGTTTGCCGGGGCTTTCAGGTGGAGCAGCTAATACTGATGGGGTAGTTATGATTTCATCTACTTTTGGTACCCTAGATGCTGATGATGGCACATTTAATCTTAGAAATGAAATTTATGGCAGAACAACAACACATGAAATTGGTCACTGGTTAGGATTAAGACATATTTGGGGAGATGGAGGTTGCTCCGTTGATGATTATTGTGATGATACTCCAAGAGCAAGTGCTCCTAATTATGGTTGTTCAGCAAGTAATTCTTGTGATGATACAACTTATGGTTGGCCTAATAATCCTCCTGACATGGTAGAGAATTATATGGATTATTCAGGAGACTTATGTATGAATATATTTACAAACGAACAGAAGGAGCGAATGAGGACAGTATTGGAAAATAGTCCAAGGAGAGCGAGCTTATTAGATCTAGATGTATGTTCAGGAGCACCTATCGTTTCTTTTTCTGCTGATGATAGACAAGTTTGTCCGGGGACTACAGTTAGATTTTCGGACGAATCACTATCTAATCCTACATCATGGAATTGGAGCTTCCCCGGAGGGGATCCTTCATCTTCTACAGAAGAACATCCAGAAATTTTCTATGCTAATCCCGGAAATTACACAGTTACTTTGCAAGCATCTAATGAAATAGGTACGAATACTGACACTAAGAATTCATTTGTGAATGTGAGTAATTCTAGTATATCAAAAATGTTATATAGGGATTTTGCTTTTGATAATGATAATTGGCAAAATACGAATCCGGACGGAGGAATAGGATGGGAAGTTATTGATGTGGCTGGGATAGATGGCAACATAACAAAAGCAATAAGTGTACAAAATAAAAATTATACTGCTGTAGGGCAAAGAGATGCAATTGAGTCTCCAATATTTTCATTATACGGCAGATCTGAAGCTACAATGAACATCAAATACGCATACAGGAAAAGGAACAATATTCCATCCGATTCCTTGATTATTTATTTATCCAAAGATGGAGGAACTACTTATCCATATAGGCTTTATGCAGATGCAGATGATGATTCAGGTAATTTTTCAACCAATACAAATACTTCTTCTAATTTCACACCTACATTCGCATTAGATTGGTGTTTTGACGGTAATTATGGAAATGACTGCTTGGAATTGGATTTAATTGAATATGCAGGAGAACATAATTTAAGGGTTAAACTCGAAAACTATAATAATAATAACAACAACATATATGTAAAGGATATAGATGTCTCCGCAACATGCGTAGATCCAACCATTGCCCCGTTAGCAGATATTGTTGCTGATAATGGAACAGGTTGTAATTCATTAACGACAGTATTTGATTTAGAAAATGTAATTGGGAATATTGATAACTGGTTTTGGACTTTTTCAGGAGGAACTCCAGAAACATCAGACATAGCTAACCCATCTGTAAGTTATGATACCCCTGGAGAGTATCCTGTTTCAGTAGTAATAGGAAATGGAGTGAACACATCTACTATCCAATGGTCACAGACTATAAGCATATATGAACAAGAACCCGTCGCTGATTTTGAATATATGATTGGTGTAGCAAACTACACTGAATTTACAAGTAATTCAACAAATGGTTATTCATACTTATGGGATTTTGGAGATGGAACAACAAGTACAGAAGAAAACCCTATCCATAATTATCCGATTATAGATATGGAATATACAGTTACACTTACCGTTACCAACGGCTGCGGCTCGCATACCATCACCCAAACCATCCAAACCACAAACAACAACGATATTCTAAAAGACGAAGTTTCTCTAAATATCTATCCTAATCCAAATAATGGTAGCTTTACTATTGCTGCTAATGGACTGGAAACCCAAAATGTTCTTATTTCTATTTATGATATTGTTGGACATAGGGTCTATGAACAAAAAATTAATGGAATTTCTGGACAGATGTCAGAAAGATTGGATCTAACAGGATTAGCTACTGGAACATATATTGTCAAAGTTGATATGAAAGAAGGCTCTGCATATAGCAAGTTACTTATAAAGTAAAAAGCTATTTTAGCAATTAATACTAAAAGCGAGAGGTAGGAAATATGACCTCTCGCTTTTGCATTTTGGAACTTTTTTCCTCCCATATCCATTATCTCCTTGTGACTAATACAAACGAAAGAAAAAAAAATAATATTTTTTTTAAAAGAGGTTTCCATTTCTTAAAAAATAATATATCTTTGCATTCGATTTTGAAACTAGCTTATAAACTAAGCAACTGGAATAGTCCTTTATTTGTTTGTAAGCATGATAGTGCCGATGTAGCTCAGTTGGCCAGAGCAGCTGATTTGTAATCAGCGGGTCGG
>JAHDHJ010000050.1 GCA_020631375.1 Saprospiraceae bacterium
TATTTGAATTTATCAACATTTGTAAAGGAGCAAAAAATCTCATCTACCATAATTTTTGGAATTGATATAAATAAGCTTTGTATCAATGTGGAAACAGAGCTTTATGAGATATTCCAATTGAATGAAGCAAAATACATACAAGCTGATGCTTTGGCTAAAATTGCTGAAAATAAGGGACTAAAGAAAAAACTTTGGCTTGGTTTAAAGGAAATGTTCGGAGTTTAATGTAATTTAGCAGACAATGGAATTATTATTTGCTACAGGAAACGAGAACAAAACCAGGGAAATCTCCCGAATGTTAGGCAATCGGTTTAAATTATTGAGTTTAAACGATATAGCTTGCCATGAGGATATTCCGGAGACATCCGGGACGATAGAGGGGAATGCGGTTCAGAAAGCCTTATATGTATTTGAGAAATATAAGATGGAATGTTTTGCTGAGGATACCGGATTGGAAGTAAGGGCGTTGGGGATGAAACCGGGCGTAAATACAGCCAGATATGCCGGAGAGGAAAAAGACCCCGAAGCCAGCAAAGATGCTGATGGAATTGGGAGGGGAAGAGAATAGAGAGGCTAGGTTCAGGACTGTTATTGCTTATGTCTCCAAAGATGGGGAAATCATGACATTTGAGGGAATAGTCATGGGAAGCATCGCCAATAAAAAAATGGGAGAAGGAGGTTTTGGTTATGATCCGGTTTTCATACCGGAAAACGAAAACCGTTCATTTGCCCAGATGAGTGCCGAAGAGAAAAACAGCATGAGTCATCGAGCAAGGGCATTCCATAAGTTTTTGGCTCACATGAAATTGTGAGCAATTTGATTTGAAACATACTACTACCATATCAACTAAAAAGATATGGTTTGAACATACATAGATACTTGAGAAAACATTTAACCAATTAATTCACATGGCAAACCTGTCCATAAACAAGAGTTGGGCTTTACCCGATGACTTAATCCAGGAGTGTATAGCTGGAAATAGAGCTAGTCAAGAACGGCTCTATCGAATCTTTGCACCCAAAATGTTCGCTATCTGTCTCCGTTATGCTAATGACCACCAAAGTGCGGAAGACATTTTGCAGAATGGATTTATCAAGGTTTTCAATAACTTGGATAAATTCCGTGGAGATGGTTCTTTTAACGGATGGATTAAACGAATCTTCGTTAATGCTTCTATCGAGCATTATAGAAAGGTAACCGTTACCCAAAGGTTTGTCGAATTGGATAAGGCTTATGATGTCAGCTATAAGGAAGCTGATGCTGTAAGCAAATTATCTAGAAAGGATTTATTGGGTTTTATTCAGAAATTGCCTTTGGGATACAGAACCGTATTCAACCTTTATGCGATTGAGGGATTCACGCATAGGGAAATCAGCCAAAAGCTATCCATTTCGGAAGGGACATCAAAGTCTCAGCTAGCCAGAGCAAGGGCAATGCTTCAAAAAATGTTAAAACAAGTAAAATGAGCAAAGAGAACAATCCTATAGACGATATTTTCAAAGATGCCTTTGAGAATTGGGAAGACATGCCACAAAACGACGTTTGGGATGAGATCATAGATGATTTGGATGCTACGGATGTTGATGAGGTTTTCAAATCCAATTTGGCAGATGAAGAATATATACCCTCCGAAAAAGTATGGGAAGGAGTCAAAGGACACTTGCCGCTTAACCTGTGGTTGAAACGAAGACTGAGTAAATTGAGTTATGTTGCAGGAGTACTTGTGGTAGGTATGTTATTGACAATATATTTCACTACTAGTGATACTGAAAATCCTGTCCCCGTAGAAGAAGAACAGAATTTCAATATAGAAATAGCGATTAAGGAAGCTCCTATGGAAGAGGAAGCCCTAGTAGTGGAAGAGTCTCCGGTTGAAAAAGGAATGGCTACGGATAATACCATTGATAAAAAAATGAATTCTGTAGAACTGAATAAAGAGGATGAGATCGTATTCGATATTGATGAAGAAAAAATAAGGGAAATTCTACGACCAATAGAACCTCTTTCGATTGATTCTTCTGTAGCTCGTGTGAATGGTGCTAATAATACATCAGAAAATGAAAGTACTGATTCAGATGCTATTCTTCCGGATAATTTAGAAAATATCCTTCCTGATTTGAATGAGGAAATTCTGGAAAACGAGGAATAATTTCCTGTTTATCAATTTAATAAAAAAGGCTTTAGGATTTATCCTAAAGCCTTTTTTTTATTCGTCTAAGTAGCAAATTATAATTGTACGAAAATAATCCAATCATCTAAAAATCTCTAAATCTAAATATCTACTTAAAAGACTCAGCTACCAAGCACATATTTCGTTTCAAATAATTGTGGATAATAAGTACGCATTTCCCTCTCGAATAAATCCAAAGGAAAATCATGGAATGCGCCATAATAATTTTCATAGGTCATATAACCGCCGCCGTTACCATCGTATTCTTGAAAAATAGAATCGTTCTCACCATCAAATTCCAAAGTGGCGACATTTAGTTTCTCGCATAATTCCTTATTGAATGCAGGAGTACATTTTACCCATTTCTTATTCAGATAGAATTCCATGAAGCCATGGAAAACCATAAGGTTCGTTCCCAGATGTTTTTCCAAATTAGAAGTGCCGATATGGTTTCTTACATTCGCAAATTGTAATCGGGTAGGGATGCCGACCGCTCGCCCGCAAGCAGCCAAAAGAATACCTTTGTCTATGCAATGTCCTTCCTTTTTTTCCCTTGCCAAAATATTGGATGCCACAGAATAATCTGGGACTATGGAAACTCCATAAGGATTATAATGAAACATATCCCTTACGGTATAATACAAGGCGATTGCTTTTTCTTTTTCATCAATAATCCCTTGGGTACTTTTTTTTGCAAAATCAATAACACTAGGATGATCCGAATCAATAAAAAAAGCAGATTCTAAACAATGCCGAACTGAGGAATTCATATCAACTTATTTTTGAAATAAAGTCTATTACAGAAATAATATTCTTAGGAATTTATTTTTTTATTCTTCTTCCCCTCCTTGGTTTTTTAATATTCTTTACATAAATAATTTTGAAATTACCCTTGGAATTTTCTCTTTGTTCAACTTCATATTTGGGAACGGATTTAAGCAATAAGGATAATTTTTGAAAACCATAATTTCGGGAATCGAAATTAGGTTGTTTTTTTTGTAATAAGCTACCCACATCACGTAGCGGAGCCCAACCATTATCATCTGCCAAATCAGAAATCGTAGAAGCGATTAATTTAATGACTTTCGGAGTTATCTTGTCATATTTATTCTTTGATTCGGTGGTGTTTTTAACATCTTCGGAATCAATCGTTTCTTCTTGGTTTTTGAGGATTTCTATATAGATGAATTTATCACAAGCCACAATAAAAGGATTCGGGGTTTTCTTTTCACCAATACCAAAAACTTTCATTCCCGCTTCCCTTAATCGGGTAGCCAAACGGGTGAAATCACTATCACTGGAAACCAAACAGAATCCATTTACTTTTTCGGAATATAAAATATCCATGGCATCAATAATCATAGCGGAATCCGTGGCATTCTTTCCTGTGGTATAGCCATATTGTTGGATGGGCGTTATTGCATTTTCAAGCAATAATTTTTTCCATTTGGATAAATGCGGCTTTGTCCAATCCCCATAAATTCTTTTGATAGTAGGGTTGCCATATTTGGCAATCTCTTCCATCATTTCTTTTATATAGGCAGAGGGAATATTATCACCGTCTATTAATACTGCTAATTTTAATTCCATATGAATATTTTACAAAAAATGAATTGTACCCAAAAAATGAAACAGATGTGTTTTTATTCCCAAATAACTTCTAAAACAACACTAGTATCCGAACCGGACGTAATCGTTATGAATTCGGGCTCATCACCATTTGTATTAAAATCGTCGGGAGTGAAATTTATCCTAACCATTTCTGGATCTGCAGTCGTACCCATTCCGTCATCTTCCACCAGTCTGAAAGTATATTCAGTAGATCTGAATAATATCCAGGAAAAGAAGTAAGTAGGTGCGGAAGATTCCATTACATCTGTTTTTGTAAATGAATAAATAATGTCTTCCACTTCATTAGATAAGACTAAATAAATATCAGGATTTTGGGCATCTCCTACTTCATCAGCATCCCATGCCGCACCATTATCTGTAATTGGGAATAAATTTAAGGTAGCGGAGATGATTCTCATCTTAGGTACCGTATTATTGTTTTCTTCAGTAGTTGTATCGTCTTTGCAGCTACTCAAAGATAAACAAGATATTGAGAGTAAGATAAATAAGTATTTCATGACAATTAAATTTTATGTTTATTGAATGAATTAAATTATAAGTATTATGCCCTATTATTTCCGTGAAAATAATTCCTTGAGATTAGGTGCATTTTCGGGTTTTATTCTTTTACTGAGGATTAACCTAATTTCTCTTCTCCTAATAGCTCCCTCAAATTGTTCTTGTTCTTCATGTGAAAGCGGCAAAACAGCAGGTACTTTGGTCGGACGTTTTGTATCATCATCCAAAGCTACAAAAGTATAATAGGCATTATTGCAAAGCCGATTGTTTTTTCCTTTTATATCTGCTGCGAAAACTTCCACATAAACTTCCACAGAAGTATTGAAAGCCCTAGTCACGACGGCATCTATCGTGATGACATCACCAACAAGAATGGGTTTTTGGAACGAAACATGATCCACAGATGCTGTTACGGTATGTTTTTCACAATGTTTTCCTGCACAGATCCCTCCTGCTATATCCATCCAGCGGAGCAGATTCCCGCCCATTAGATTCCCTAAGGGATTCGTGTCATTGGGCATGATCATTTCTGTCATGATGGTTTTCGATTCGCTGATTCTTTTTGCTTCCATTCTAATATTATCTGAATTATACTGCAAAAATAGGCATAATTTGGATGAACTAGAGAAAAGCTATTCACATTCGTCTGATGAGCCTTGTAGAAAGATATATTTTACAGTAGCTCAATGACTTATATTTTATTCAGAAACTCGTCAGACGAATATGAATTTAAAATGTTTACTAATCTATATAATTTGGATGAACTGCTTGGAATAAAATCATCATCTTTGCAGGATGAAAACAAAAAGCCAACAAACTGTCAACAAAGAAATACTAGGACTGGCAATACCCAATATCCTGAGCAATGTTTCTGTTCCCTTATTGAGTTCGGTAGATACGGCTTTGATGGGTTTTGAGGCTTCGGCTGCTTATATCGGTGCGGTGGGTTTGGGAGCGATGATTTTTAATTTTTTGTATTGGGGTTTTGGTTTTTTGAGGATGGGAACGACGGGGATGACTGCCCAAGCTTTCGGGCGGAAGGACAAGGAAGATATTGTAGGGATATTCGGCAGGGGGATTCTGGTGGCAATGATAGTAGCATTTGTTTTTCTTATCTTACAAGTTCCTCTTGAAAGATTAAGTCTTTGGCTTATGGCGGCTGATGCTGAAACTGCACCATTGATTTCCACTTATTTTGGAATACGGATTTGGGCGGCTCCGGCAGCATTGGGACTGATGGTTTTAATGGGTTGGTTTTTTGGAATGCAAAATGCGATTTATCCATTAATATTGACTTTAATAATTAATGTAACCAATATTGTTTTGAGTGTGGTATTGGTTAAGAATTATGGAATGGGATTGTCGGGTGTAGCATGGGGGACGGTAATTGCCCAATATGCCGGACTTCTTTTCGGTTTCATTTTTTTCTTTACAAAATATAAATCCTATGCCAAGGAATTAAACCTCCCCTTAATTTTACAATGGAATAAATTAAAATCATTTTTTCTGATTAATAGGGATATTTTTATTCGTACCATCTGTCTGATTGCTGCCTTTGGTTTTTTCTTTAACCGTTCCTCTGTTATGGGTATTACCATACTGGCAATTAATCAGGTTTTTATGCAATACATTAATTGGATGTCCTATGCGATAGATGGTTTTGCATATGCTTCCGAAAGTCTTGTAGGAAAATATCACGGAGAAAAAAATGATGGAATGAAAAAATCGGCGATTCATTTTTCATTTGTTTGGGGTGGGGGATTGGCAATATTATTTTCCTTGATATTTATTTTAGGGGGAGAATATTTGTTAAGGATATTTACTGATGATGCGGATGTTTTATTAATGGGGAAAGATTATTTGATTTGGATTTTTATTTATCCGATACTTGCTTTCGCCTCTTATATATGGGATGGTGTTTTTATCGGAATGACAGCGAGTAAGGCCATGCGTGATACCATGTTTTTATCTTTGCTGGCATTTATTGCTTCTTATTTTTTCTTACAATCTTATGGGAATCACGGATTGTGGGCTGCGATGTTGGTATATGTTACTGCAAGGGGAATCCTACAATGGGTTTGGTATCGGAAAATGAATTTATACTGAGGATTAAGTGGTTTTTCAACGAAGTACAGGCTAAAAAGATGCTGAAAGAACACGACATGATTAACTTGAATAACTACTTAGGGAATAGGCAAAATATAACCTACCCATTTTGACTAGGAGCAGATTCTAGGCTTAGCAGTATATTAGGGGTTTTACTGCCTTGTCAGGTGTGTTTGTCAATCTGACAAATCCTGGAAATAAAGTGTGTGCGAGGAGAACAGACACTACGCAGGGCAAGGAATTTACTTTTTGTTCCTGTACTCAGATTTTGGAATCATAATCAATGGCTGGCTTAAAGTCAACCATTGATTAATGTGCAAGCATATGGAAAAATCATCTAGCCCGATCATTTTCAGAACCACCTACTGAATTATTTTTATAACCGACTTTCTTCAATTTTCCGAAATTATAAATAACAGATAACCTGAAATAATCCGTACTCCATCGTCTATTATAATATACATCGGTCTGAGCTACATTATAATCTCCTTTTGCAATATAATTATGGAAAATATCATTGGCTATTAATCTACATTTTAGGGAATTGTTTAAAAATGATTTTTCCAATGCCAAGGTTATATTATAGAGTCTTCTACGGATATGGAGTCCTTCATTATTTTGTCCTCTTAACCAGAATAAGAATTCTGCTTTGAATGAATCCGTTATATGGAACCTATTATTCGAATAAACATAAATATTCGGTTTGGATTCTACGGTTTTGAAATCATATTCAGTTTCTGTGATCCTTGTATATTTTAAACTGATAGTATTTGTAGATGTAAACCATTTCGTATTAAATGTTCTCGAAACAGATGTAAACCATAAGTGTTGCTTTTCATAATTAATGGCTTTGAGAATATAGCTTTTCGGGTCTTCACCCCTAACTGCTGCCCCTCCAAAAGGGTCTAACATATAGTTATAACCTATTTTAAAATTCGTTTTTTTAATATTGGAATTTAATTCAAAAGCATGTGTTTTTTGTGGCCTTAACTTAGGATTTCCTTGTACGGAAGTATAAGGGTCCTGATAAATTAGAACGGGATTCAATCTGTGGTAGGCTGGTCTGTTTATTTTTGAAGTATAAGAGAAATTCAGATTATAATCTTCTGAAAATGTTTTGCCGATAGAAAAATTCGGAAATAAATTAATGTATTTATCTTTTATGGTTTGATTTTCTGTTGGGGATAAATCCAAATCATATATAGTGTATTCACTTCTTAGCCCTAGTGTATAATTAATATTGTTTTTAAATTTTCCTTTATAATTTATATATGCTGAGGCAATGGATTCTTCGTATTTGAAATCATTGGAAATATCATTGTCTAATTCATAATTTATGTCATCTTCAGAAACAAGAAATTCAAAGCCAAAGTCATTCAAAACATAACTGTATTTTGTTCCTGCTTCCAATACATTTCCATTTTTTAATTTTTTTGTATAATCAATTTGAGATGAAAAAATATCAATATAAAGCGATGATATATTTTTAAGATGCCTGAAAGAACTATTGTTTTCTTCCATACTTTCTTCAAAAATAGAATTATCCGTTCCGATATTAAAGTTAGAATATTGTCCTCCTACGAAAAAGGAACTTCCAAGAGAATCCATATTTAAATTATAGTTCGCTGAAATGGAATGATTAAAATCTTTTTCATCTCTGCTTTCATGGCTTTCATAAAAGCTGGTACTATTGTCATCTACGATTGTATTCTCACTAAAAGTATTTCCACCTAAGGATTCAAAGAAGCCTGAATATTCCAAAGAGAGGTAGCTTTTATTCGTAATGTCATATTGTAAACCAAGACCATAAGTAGAAAAATTCTTATAATCCCTTTTCCAATCGGTCGTTAAATCTGTTGTTAAAAAAACATTTTCTGCATCACGTTTTCTAGTGGTATGTAATAATTCCCTATTTTTTCCTACTTGCAAAGTATAAAAAGCATTGGATGAAAACCTCCCTTTTTTATAATTCAAATTCAGATAACTATTAAATAATGTTCCACCAAAAATAGAATAACTGATATTTTGTTTAATGCTTCCTAAATAGCCATCGTCACCTTGTTGGATCGTGTGGATATTTACAACGGCTGCACCATCGGCATCGTATTTTGCAGAGGGATTTCTAATGATTTCTATTTTTTTTACATTGGAGGGAGAAATTAAGGATAATTGGCTATCCGTAATTCTTTTCCCATTCAAATAAATAATGGCATTTCCTTTTCCGAATAAGGAAATCGCTCCACTTTCATCTACAATGATTTCCGGTGATTTTGATAATATTTCGTTGAGGGAATTACTGGAAGACAATGTTGTATTTTCAATTAATACTTCAATGGTTCCGTCAGGTTTTTGGACATAAGTGGGTATTCTTCCTTTTACGACAACTTCATTTAATTCCACTCCAACATTCCCTACAATTATTTCTCCTAAATCAATTTCACTTTCTCCATTGTAATTAATTCTGAAAATAGTATCCTTGAATTGTTGTAAAGAAGTGAGTTTAATTAATATTTCTTTTTCGTTGATATTATCTACTTCAAAAGTTTCCTCAAAAAAACTTGTTCCTGTAATTAAACTAGAATCAACTACTGACATGATGATTACATTTCCGATGGTCAATTCCTTGTTTTCATTCAATACTGTCCCCGTAATTTTAGAAATATTCTGGGCATTCATATTAAATGAAATTATGATTAATAGAAATGAGAAGGTTAATTTTATTTTCAAATACATATTTATCATCGATATTGTTTTCAGAATTATTTAACCCAAATTGTGTGATATCACTCTACCCGATGGTTTTTAAAATAACTGCCGTTTCAGGTATTTGTTCACCTAAAACACCTTGTCCGAACAGTATTTCAAGGTGGGGACAAACACGACGCCAAGGCGTGGCGAGTTAGGCTCTTGAAAAGAAAAACCATCGGGTAGAGCTATGTGAGGTTCAACCTCAATTATTTATTATCAGTTTTCTGATTTATTTCAATACTCTTTTTTGTTACCATTTCTGAGGAAAGATAATTTTGACCAGTAATGAGTCTGCCATCGACTTCCATGTATGGTTCTCCGATTTTAGAATGTTTGAATTTTCCTCCCCGTTCTTTAAGGACGGTTTCAAGGATAAAAGGATAATGCTGATAATGAGGAAGGGTTTTGTTTTCATGGGAATCGGGATAACCATTTACTTTTTTTCCATTGACCAAATATTTCCCATCGGATGTTTTGAGATTTACTATGCAGGCTGTTCCATGACAAACCGCAGCTATCACACCATTGTTTTTTTCATAAATGTGCATGGCTATCTTTTGGATTTCTTCATTTTGGGGAATATCATATATGGGGGCACTTCCTCCTGTGTATTGTATAATATCAAAATTGTCAGGATTGATATCTGAAGGTTTTTTAGTATTTTTGATGGCGTACATAAAATCAGTATCATAGAGGTAATGTAATTGTAAACTATCCGAGGGGTTAATATATGCGAGAGGAATTCTACCTCCTTTGGGACTGAGGAATACGACATGGTAACCGGCTTTTTTATAACCATCATATGCAACGACTACTTCCGAAAAACTATTACCTGCGGCTAAGTCCGAATCGCCTTGGAAGTTAGCATTGGAAACTGCAATGATTGCTTGTCCTTTTTGTGCATCACCAGGTTGGCTTCCTGCTGTTTTGCTAATTATCTTCCAGCCATCTTCAAGTTTTTTTAGTAAAATAAAATCAATGAACCTTTTTCCATATGCCAATACTTCCAACTTGGCTGTTGCGATTCCTTCGAATCTTTCGATGGAAAGTATATTGGAGATTCGCCCATTGAATTTTCCGGCTTCGCTTTTCGCTACTCCATTGGCATACTCTTCTATGGATACGATAAGCAAGGGCTTGTCTTTATGATCCAAAAACATATCTGCTCCCGGATGGAAAGCGGACTTTACTTGTTCTGGATAACTATAAGATGTGCCGATGATATAATCGTTGATGACTAGCCTGATTTTTTCTTCTTCGGTTTGTGCTTTTAGGCTGATGGTTCCCATTAGAATCAATCCTGCAATTAGAATTTTGAATGCTTTCATAATTTGATATGATTTTGAATTTGTTTAGTAAAAAGAAAATAAGTATAAACAAGCTGGTGTTTGTTTATACGTTCATTACAAAAGTATTCAAGCATGGAATAAAATGCCCTTAAATGGCTATTCGATGTGTACAGATTTATAAATCCGAATTAAAAATGCTTTGTTTTAGGGACGAGGGATAAATAAGTTTCCGGTATTGACAAAATATTTTTGTACTAGGCAAGGCGGTAAAAACCGAGTTAGCCTTTAGCGTAATAAGGATTTTGCCAACGCAGCATAGTGTGAAAAGAGGACAGTTATTTACCTCCTCATTCCTTAGGCTTTTTTATAGCTTCCTGGGGTAGTTCCCTTGATTTTTTTGAATGCGTTGTAAAATGAGGATTTGGATTTGAAACCGCATTCGTTGCCTATGGCTTCCAGAGTGAATTGCTTGTTTGTTTTCAACAATTTTTCTGCTTCCTTAATCCGGTATTCATTAATGAATGTGGGAAAACTTTTTCCTATATTATCATTTAATAATTGGGATAATTGGTGGACGGAAATATTTAATTCTTTGGCGATATCATCTAATTTCAGATCGGGTTTTTTATAGACTTCCTCATTTGTCATTAATTGTTTCAGCTGATTGCTAAGGGTTTGGGCTTCTTTGGTTTCTATTTTTCTATTGGCATATTTGTTAGGTGCTCCGGGAAAAAGAACATCTGTTTTATTTTTGAAAATTAATATTAAAATCATCAGATACAAAATAAATGTAAAAAGTAGCGACCCCATAATATAACTAACAAAAGAAGTATATGGCACCGTAAAATAGGCGAGGAAAATAATAACATTGCTAATATAGACACTCAAGATCCAAATTTCGTTGGCTTTGAATTTCTCTGTTCTCACTATGGTTTTTTTTAATAAACCCCTTAGTACTATTCCTGCTGCAATAATAAAAAACAGCCATTCCCCATAAATTAAATCGACATAATATTTATTCCATAATTTGGGATGATAGGCATATGGATAAAGAAGTCCGGGAATAATAATAAGTGCTGTAAGGATACCTAGAATCCATTTCCATTGACTACTGAGCCTTTCAATTTTATCTACGCTGGATTTAATATAAAAATAAAGAAAGGGTCCAATGAAGAAACAGGCAGTCAATCCGATTTGCAAAACGGTTTTATGAATATCATGATTAAAATAATACAGTACGGATTTTCCAATCCTCAAACTCAAGGCAAGGATTAATGCACCTAGGAAATAATTAGAAATATTTTTTTCTTTGACAAAAAAGAAAAAATAACAACTAACAATAATTCCATTGAATGCTCCTAATGCACTGAAAAAAAATAAAAACTCTTTCATGTTGTTTATGCAACTTTATATTTTCCTCATTTTGTACAATTTCCTAATGATGCTTATCTGTCCTCTATGATGCACTTCGTCTTCTGCCGTATGATATAAAACCCAAGCCAGATTATTTCCTGTATCGGGATTATAACCTTCCCGTTTTTTTGAAAAATCATCAAAATTCAATTGCTTGATTGAATCGGTCAATAAGCCTGTGGCTCTTTCCAGTTCCTTGAGATAATATTCCACAGGTTCATCATTGATTAAATCCTTGATATATTTACCCATTTCCAAACCGGGCATAATTTCCTTTCGTTCTTCATCATCCAAATGCCTGCCCTCGATGAATTCTATACGGAAATATAATGCCGTAGAAATAAAGTGGGACAACAAGGCGCTTATGGAATTCCAACCTTCCGCATATTGCCAATGCAATTCTTCCGTACTGATATTTTCTATCCTTTGTAGAGTAGTGGCTCGGGCATCTTCGATAATGCCCAAAAGGTAATCTATTGTTTTGTCATTGGTTTCTCCAAAAGGGATGTACGTTTTTCGTGGTATCATTTGTTGTAAGGACAAGTTTAGATTAAGAAAAATTGCATGGCAAAATAAATAAAAAAAGGTATGGCAAACATAGCCATACCTTTTTTTTGTGAAAATATTAAATTACTTTATCCTTCAAAATGTATAGAAATCGTGAAAGTCCTCGATAACACCTTGTCCATTACATTAGATTCTTCCAAATCCGGGTTTCTCAAAAGAATGTTACTTATTCCTTGGGAAATCTTGAATTCGGGAGATAGTATAAAGAAAGGCAGGAAAAATTGAATGCCTGCACCATATTCGATTGAAAAATCGGTAGGCGATATTTTTACCAAGGTATCTGCTTGTCTTGCCTTGGAATCACTTGCCACATCAAAGGAATATTTGGCTCCTGCTATAAGGAATACCCTCATGTCCCTATAAGGTGCGGACTTCAATCTGACATGGAATGGTATTTCTACGAAAACAGATTCTATTTTTCTTCCGGATTCATTTTCGCCTTTGACATTGCTGTAACTAAGGTTCCTTTCTGCAAAGGAAAGAGTCGGCAACAATCGGAAATCAAAATAATCACCAACCTTGAGATTGGTAACTATGCCCAAGTTGAATCCCGGCCCTGTAATGGATTTTGCTGTTCTGATACTGTCGTTCAATATGAATTCATCAGCATAGAATATCCTATAATTGGATTTGTTGAAGCCTAGGGTAATACCAAAATAGTAAGGTTTTTTGGAAAATTCCTTATAATTATAGTTCGCCCCTTTTTTGAATTGGGCATGGGCTGAGGTACACATCATGATGATGATGAGCAAACTGCCAATGGCCGGTATTATTTTATTCCTGTGTAAATCGAACATATTCCTAATGTAAGCGGTACGCATTTGTTAAATTTATAACCTGTACTTTCCATCACTTTTACAAAATCCTTGCCATTCGGAAAGGCTTGGACAGATTCATATAGATATTTGTACGCTTTTGGATCCTTAGAGGTGAATTTGCCTATCAAAGGCAATATGTTCTTAAAATAAAACAAGTACAACTGCTTGAAAGGAAACATAGTAGGTTGTGAAAATTCCAAAACCATTATTTTTCCTCCCGGTTTAAGTACTCTGTTCATTTCTTTCATCCCCTTATGAAGATTCTGATAATTACGTACCCCAAATGCAACGCTTATTGCGTCAAAAGTATTGTCCTCAAAGGGTAAATTTTCAGAATCTGCTTCTCTGAGTTCTATGATATTATCAAGCTTTTTCTTCTTGATTTTTTGCCTGCCCACCTCAAGCATTTGGGTGGATATATCCACGCCTATGATTTGCTCGGGTGCAAGTCTATTCACCATTTCTATGGCAACATCCGCTGTTCCTGTAGCCACATCAAGGATCTTTTTGGGTTGGATTTCCTTTAGGGTATCTATCCCTTTTTTTCTCCATGTTACGTCCATTCTCAGGGAAAGCACTCGATTCAGAATGTCATAATATGGAGCGATGTTATTGAACATCTTCGAAATCTGACCTTTCTTACTTTCTTCCTCGCTATACGGTTTTATATGTTCTGCCATAATTTTCTTTTGTATTCTGCAAAGATACGAAACTAGCTTCTTGTTATTGGAATTTATAGTAACTACTTATCTAAACTTTCCCACCTAATACTAACTTTAGCATCCTTTCCCTTTCATCAAATGGGATATCTTCTCCGAAAAATTTCATTTGGTCAGCATATTTTCCAACATCACCCTCATATCTGAAATCAAGGGTGAATTTCCAAATATCTTCTCCCATTCCAGTTTGCTATCCGATATGCAGAGGATTGAAAACTTGTTCGTAATCTTGGATAATTATTCTTTCCAAATCACTTTTTTACATAGGTAAATGCTTTGGGGTATTTAGGGAATAGGCAAAATATAACCTACCCATTTTGACTTGCTAATTTATCGTTACTCTGCGTTAAAAAGCCTCGTGATAGCTAAGGCTATCCCTACGTTTTTTGTCTTGATTAACAATAAATTCCCTACGTCAATTCTGGTAGTCTATTTATTGCCTACTCCCTTAAACAAGTATGAATTTATAATAGATTTCTTACCTTTCTGGCGTATTGAATTTAGCAATGAATAATCTAGTATTCGTGGGATTCGTGGCAGTTTTTCCGCCACTAATTTACACGAATTTCTCTAATTGTTTCGTGTTCATGGAATTACCCGATTAAATAGTTTGAAGCACTTATCTAGTTGCGATAGCTCCAGAAAGAAAAGAAAAAGATAGGCTAAACTTTAAAATACTCCCTATAGATTCTTTTCCGAAGAAAGAACATCCCATATAATAATGGAAACATTATTCCATCGAAAAGAAGCCATCCTGAGGTATAAGTAATATTATCCTCAATGATTGCTCCTTTTGGCGTTTTATGGATGCGATGTCTATGACACCAATCTTTTAGAGGGAAAGGCAACTTTTCTCCAATATCAGTAAAATAAAATTTTGTTTCATCTTCACCATGCTCAGAAATCAAAGCATGCCATTCTTGGCTAATAGGGTTCTTACCCAAAACCAGATGGACTTTGTCTCCCTTTTCACAACCGTCAAACCGATTTAATTCCAAGGGTATCAATGGTGGCTTCAAGGCAAGGAATAATTCTGCATCAAATCCATCCAGCACTTGGGCAGCGGATTGTCCGACTTGGGTTTTAATAATGAAATTCATGAGGGTCTAAATTTTTTTAAGGATTCGAATATACATAGGATATTTGGTATATTTGACCCATTCTATGAAACGAAACGAAATCATATATAAAACGATTACCCACCCCTTATTCGTTTTTCCATTGTTATTCATCCTACTGATGGTAGGAAATGGGGTAGTTCCGCTTATAGATCCCTATGAATCAGCATATGCACTTATCGGTAGCCAAATGGTAGAAACGGGCGATTATATCAACCAATCTTACCTTTGGACGGATATACATAGGAAACCGCCCTTGCACATTTGGTTCATTTCCCTTTTTGTAAAAATATTTGGTAACCATGAATTTGCCATAAGATTCAGCACTTCCCTTTTTTCTTGGGGAACACTCTTATTGATATATTTATATGGTAGGGCTTTGTACCATAAAAGGATTGCCATTACGGCTGCAATCATTTGCGGAACGGCTGTTTTATTCCCTATTTATGGAAAAATCGCCTTTACGGATGGGACATTATTATTTTTCCAGACTTGGGCTGCATTTTCTTTGGTTTCCATTATGCATTGGAACAAATTCATTCATGTCATTATGTTTTGGACGGCGATGGCATTGGGCATGTTGACCAAAGGACCATCCATTTTGATTTTTATAGGAATTTTTACTCTATTGACTTTAATCCTCCATCCGAACAGACGGAGACTCATCAGGACGCATCCTTGGGTTTTTCTCCCCTTGGCTTTGGCTCCGGTTTTATATTGGGGATATTTATATTGGCAAAGGGATGATGGTGAAACGATAAACTGGATGTTGGATTGGTATATTTCTCAGAAAGGAGTGGATGAGGGATTGGAAGAAATCAGGTTTGCACCTCCCGGCTCTTATTTATTAATATTCGCATTTTCATTCCTACCATATTTCAGATATTTTCTTCCATCTATATGGGAGGGCATAAAAGGATTGTTCCTCAGAAAGAAAAACCCCGAATTATTAATGCTTTCCCTTTGGATGGTTTCCGGTTGGTGGATTTATGAATTCTTTCCCCACAAATTACTTTCTTTCGCCTTAGCGAGTTTACCCGCCATAGCCATATTTATGGCACATGAAATGATCCAATTATCAGAACGGAAAGTGATTTCTACCGGATTAAAAACCTTGTCGGTTTTAGAAATATTAATGACAACAGGACTTACCGTTTTAGCCTATTTTTTCAGTAAGGAATATTTGGAACCGGAAGCGGTTTTATTGGTGACAGCCACGACGGCATTTTTACCATTGGCATCCATTACCAGTTTTGTCCAACAATTAAGGAAACATTTTACTCTTTCCATTTATTTCCATTTGATTTTCGTCGGTTTATTTTGGTTGACGGCAACGTTCGTAGTCTATCCTAAAATGGGGAAATATTGGGACGGCTCAAAGAAGATTGCGGAAACGATCCAGACTGAAAACCCGAAAGGAGTCCAGACAGTTTATCTTGATCGTTTCGATGAAAAATTAATAAGCATACCATATTATTTACTAAAAAATAATGAAATTGAAAAAGTGAAAATAATTTCCAATTGGTATGATGCCCTAGAAAAATACCAATCCGAAGAGCCATTAGTTGCTGTACTTTTACCTGAAACAAAAGATACATTGGATACTTTTTTCGGAGGAGAATATGATACGATTCATTCTTATAGATTGGATACTAGAAATGAAATGGGCTTTTATATTTTACAAAAGGATTGAGGGATATTTTTAGTCGATTAGTTTTTCACTTGTCGGAATAAAGGAACGTTATTTTTCATTTTCTTGTTGGTAAATTAATGAACCTAAAAATATCTAATCATCTATTAAACCAATGAAAAAAGTAAGGTGGATCATACAAGATAAAAATTATGCGGATAAGGATCGTTTAGAAATTATCAGGGCTTGTGATAAATTAGAAATTCCTTGTATAGAAATTACAGTTGTTCCATTTTCGGATTCCCTTCCCGAATTTCCAATAGATGATGAATATGAAAACATTTATTATGGTTCCACAACCATGATGGATAGGATTTATTCAGATTATAACCAACCCTTGGGGCTGTTCTATGACCACAAGACATTTTCCATGAAAAATTATCTATCCCAATGGGGAGAGCATATGCTATCTTCCGAAGCGGAAATCATGACTTTTAATGAATTTAGAAATTGTAACCACCCAACAGAACAGGAATTTTTTATTCGTCCGGATGCAGACTCAAAAGCATTTCCCGGAGTAGTTCTTAGTTTTGGGAAAATAAGCGAATGGTATGACAGATTAATAAATGATAATGTAGTCGGACTTGGAGCAAAAACCAAAATATTGGCTGGTCCTGCATACCATATTGAAAAAGAATGGAGGAATTTTATTGTGAATGGAAAAGTGGTCACGAGTTCTTTGTATAGGAAGAATTTTGAATTAAAAAAATCTGCAAAAGATATACCTCAAGAGATGATTGAATTTGTAGAAACAAGATGTAAAGAATACCAGCCTCATGACGTATTCGCAATGGATATTGCAAAATGCAGTGGAGTACATGAATATTATATTATAGAATGTGGTTGCATGAATTCAGTTGGATTTTATCATGGGGATATTTATAAATATGTAGCTTCGCTTTCTGAATATGTTGGTAATAAAGTTAATTGAGATATGAGAGATTCCATAGGGTGCAATATTCTATATATACTTCGGATGAAGCCCACTAGATTGCCTATGTTTGAATCTCCCTCTCAAACCTTTTCTTAATAAAAGGATGACTAAACACCGCAAGGATAATTATAATAACACCCACGTAAAAATAATTACCCACATCTTTGTTTTCTTCAAAGATCAACCAAGCTAAAATAATACCATAAACAGGTTCCAAATTAACGACTAAGGTAGAAGCAAAAGCAGATAGATGTCTCAATGCCCTCAGCCCTAAAACATAGGCAAGTGTCGTACATAATAAGGCAAGGATCATTAGATAAACAAAGTCCGAAACCCCTTGGGGTAAAAAAGGAGTTTCTCCCATCCACATCGTATAAATAGGAAAAATAATACTGAGGAATAATAAACCACTGGACAATTCTATAAAGGTCATGGAGAAAGGATTCAAATCCTTATTTTCATCGATGAGTTTTTTATTCAGAATCGTAAAAAGAGCTGCTAAGAATGCA
The DNA here is from genome assembly GCA_020631375.1 of Saprospiraceae bacterium. Lineage (GTDB taxonomy): Bacteria > Bacteroidota > Bacteroidia > Chitinophagales > Saprospiraceae > JAHDCE01. Next base: position 18,213 of record JAHDHJ010000050.1, read on the forward strand.
GACAGTAATCCGAAATAAACACCTAATAATTTTTCGCTAGGAATAAAATTAACAACAAAATACATCCCAGGTATGACGAATAATCCCAAAATTAATTCATACCATTTATGTTTGTATTTCATAATGACGGGTTCTATTAATGACGCAAAAAATGATCCCGTAGCCATACAAACCAAACAAATGGAAACATTGGAATATTTAATACTTCCGAAAAATAAAACCCAATGCAATGCCACGATGATGCCAATGCCCATCATCTGCAAAATGAATTTTCTGGAATAAGTAGGAATCGTTTTCCAAATAGAACGAAAAAATAAAAGACTGATACAAGTAAATAATAATCGCCACCAAACCAAGGCAATTTCCTCCAAGGAAATTACTTTCCCTAAAATGGCTGTAAATCCCCAAAGGAAAATAGCGATGTGCAATTCTATATATGAGCGTTTGGTATTATCCATTGTTTTTTATCGGTTGAACCATTTTTTAATTCCTTTCAAATTATTTTCATGCAAACCTCTATAGATTACCTTTTCCGCCCCGAAATGGTCTGCTCCGAAATCCCCTGCCATAGAAATATTAAAATCGAATTTCATGGGCTTTCCGGAATTGGATTGTATCAACATATCAGTTAATTTCCACAATGATTTTTTTCCGATTTCCCCTTTCCAAACAGGAATGAGACTTATCATTCTACCATGTGAAAAAGCAAAATAATTCGCAGCGATTAAATCTCCCTTTTCATTTCGCATCCCAGAAATAAAACCCGTTCCCCGATGCATCAGATTGTAAATAATCCGGAGATAAGTATGTTTGTTTTCTTCTTTGGCATTCGGATGGTTTTCCATATAAAAATCCGTTAATACTTCCGGACTGATACTTGAATCTGCCATGAATTTTTGGAATATTTTATCTTGCAGGACATCCAATAATTCCTTGGAATAATTCTTGGCGATTCCTTCCCAATTATTTTTTAATAATAAATGATATTCGGTATGTTCTGTATTTGAAATTCCGGATAAACTACTTGGACCGACAGCTTCATTAAATCGAATGTCCCTGATTTTATATTCGGAAGGAATAGCAGCAATAAAATTTCCCAAACGGATTTTGGAAAGAATGTGAATGGAATAAATTCCGGACTTCCCCAATAAATCCGGCATATGCAATGCCTTAACCCCAAAACTCATTTCCTTATGGATTAAAGGAAAAACGGATTCATAATCGCCCTCCACCAAACCATCCCAATCTTTCGCCACATTATCCAAATACCAGGTATAACCGAAAAGATGCCCATTATTAGCAAAATGAACACAACTGTCCCATTTAACCTTATCAATCTTATCCCTTGTAATCAGTTTTATTTCCATAATGTAGCCAATTGATTGGGTGCAATTCATGTTGTCGCTCCGCAGGAGCGACAACTCTAGTACAATTCCACTATCCCGGAAGAAGAACGACTTTTTGAAATACACCCAATTGATTGCAAATATATCGGGATATAGGATTTAAGCCGACTTTTTGTTTATTTTTATTCAAAATTGTTTTCTTTATCCTTTTTTCATTCATAATTTGAAGTTAAGTATAGCATGAAATATTTATTAATATCAACAATACTCATCTTTTCCTTTTTCGGAAATATTCAAGCACAATTCGAATTTACGACGATAAACGACATTAGCCATACGGCAATAAAAAACCAATGTAACACAGGAACCTGTTGGAGTTTTTCCACCATTTCTTTCCTAGAATCCGAAGCATTGAGAATTAAGGGAAAAGAAGTCGATTTATCGGAAATGTTTATCGTCAAAAACATTTACAAGGATAAGGCATTGAATTATGTTTCCCGACAAGGAAATGCGAATTTCAGTGATGGAAGCCTGGCACATGATGTCATTAATGTATTGGAAGATTATGGCGTGATTCCGGAAGATATAACGACGATCAAAGATCCCGACTACCATGACCATTCCGAAGTATATTCTTTATTAAAAGGAATGCTTTCGCAATTGGTGAAAGACCGGACGATTTCTGAGAATTGGAAAAAAGCATATGACAAAGTATTGGATGTTTACTTCGGCGAAACGCCAATTTCTTTTGATTATGAAAATAAAAATTATATGGCTTCCCAATTTGCAAAAGAATTGGGTTTGAGTCATAAAAATTATATCAGCCTTACTTCTTTTTCACATCATCCGTTTTATTCAAAATTCATTTTGGCAATTCCCGATAATTATTCCAATGGCAGTTATTATAATATTCCCTTGGATGAGATGGAAAAAATAGTGGATGATGCTTTGGAAAAAGGATATACGATTGCTTGGGATGGAGATGTTTCAGAAAAATTCTTTTCATCCGAACAGGGCATAGCGGTAATACCGGAAAAAGAAAAAGGATTTAATTTCCAAAAACCGGTTGAGGAAAAAGAAATCAATGAAGAGATGAGGATGAAGGCATTTCAAAGTCACAAAACAACAGACGACCACCTGATGCACATCGTAGGAACAGCAAAAGACCAAAAAGGAAATATATATTATATTGTCAAAAATTCTTGGGGAGAAAAAGGAATATATAAAGGCTACATTTACATGTCAAAAGCTTATTTCAGATATAAGACCATAAGTGTATTGTTACACAAAGATGTTATTCCTGAGAAAGTGAAAGAGATAGAATGATTGTAAATTTGTTAAATCGTAGTGCTTTGATTTTAAATTAATCACTCTACGAGGCTGTTTTTTAACCCCTCTCAGCGTAATTCCAATAATATAAATTCAAATTAAATGAACAGAAGCGCTTGGATTTTGTTCTTCTAAAGTAAAATAGAATCAATGCTAAAAATAAAAACACTGGGAGAGCTTAAAGCCTCCGGATACCAAGCAAAAAATATAAAGGATGAATTGAGAGACAACCTCATCCAAAAATTAAAGAATAAGGAACAGGTTTTCAAAGGAATATTGGGTTTTGAGGATACTGTAATACCTGATTTGGAAAGAGCGATTCTATCCAGACACAATATTTTATTATTAGGATTGAGAGGTCAGGCAAAAACCCGTTTGGCGAGATTGATGGTGCAACTATTGGATGAATATATTCCTGTCATAGAAGGCAGTGAACTGAATGATGACCCCATGAACCCCATTTCTAGAGCTGCTTTCGATATCATTGCCGAAAAAGGAGATAAAACCCCTGTAAAATGGATGCACCGAGACGAAAGGTATATTGAAAAATTAGCGACACCGGATGTAAGCATTGCGGATTTGGTCGGTGATGTTGACCCGATAAAAGCGGCGACTTTAAAATTACCATATTCCGATGAAAGGGTCATTCATTTCGGTTTGATTCCTCGGGCGCACAGATGTATTTTCGTAATCAATGAATTACCGGATTTACAAGCCAGAATCCAAGTTTCCTTATTCAATATTCTCCAAGAGGGCGATATGCAAATCCGTGGTTTCAAATTGCGGTTGCCTCTGGAAATAGATTTTGTCTTTACAGCCAATCCCGAAGATTATACCAATCGGGGAAGCATCATCACACCACTAAAGGACAGAATAGAAAGCCAAATATTGACACA
>JAHDHJ010000051.1:0-11269 GCA_020631375.1 Saprospiraceae bacterium
CTTTTTTATGCAAAAGGCAACTTCAAAATGGCAAAAGGATGTAGAGGCAAGAGGCTTGGAAAGTGCAGGAAAATGGATAGGTAGATTGGAACGCATACTTATCCTTACTTTTATTCTCAATGAGCAATTTTCTGCGATAGGTTATTTGCTAGGAGCAAAATCAATTTTCAGGTTCGGAAACCTAAGTGAAGCCGATAACCAAAAGCAAACCGAATATATCGTAATCGGGACACTGACAAGTTTTACGGCTACCATTCTAATCGGTTTATTTCTCAAATATATTATTAGTTAAAAATGCCAGTACATCCAGAATTTATTTTCCGTGGTGAATACACCATAGGGTCTTATGACATTGACAGCAAAAAACGCCTGACCATTCCGGCATTGACCAAAATGATGCACGAAGCTGCGATGCAGAATGTATTGAAACTCAATTTGTCTTATTGGGATTTGATTCCTCACAAGGTTTCTTGGGTGCTGATGAGGAAAAAAATGGAAATATTCAGACAGCCCTTATTAGGTGAAAAAGTAATAGTGGAAACACATCCCGCAGGCTTCCAAAAGCTTTTCACCTATAGGGATTTCAAGGTTTTTGATGAGAAAAACAATCTGGTAGCTAGTGCTTCCTCCACTTGGTTGTTAATGGATACGGAAACTAGGAAAATGGCTCCTATTCCCCAATTCATATTGGAGCATGAAATTCCCGAATTAGATTTTCTAAAGCATCCTGCAAAGAAAATTCCCGCAGTGGATAATCCGGAATTCCAAAAGGAATATACCGTAGGTTGGTTCGAGTTGGATTGGAACGAACACTTAAATAATATCCATTACCTTGTCAAAATGTTGGAAGTGCTTCCTTTGGAAACCCATCAGGAAAAATCCTTGAAAAGGATGGATTTGATTTATAAATTGGAATGTAAATATGGAGATGTATTATTATCGGAAGCCCAAAAGGATAGCCATCAAGATTTTGTTTTCCAACACCGAATCATCAATAAACTTTCGGGTAAGGAAGTAGCTTTGGGACGGAGTTATTGGGAGTGAAATCACTTGTTTTTTTTTTCAGGCTCAGGGACGGGATCGAAATGATCGTGTTTCGACCAAGGATGGCATCTGAGTATCCGCCTAATTCCTAGATAAGTACCTTTGAATATTCCCCATTTCATTACTGCTTGTACCATATAGACGGAACAGCTTGGGCTATAACGACAAGACGGAGGCGTGAAAGGAGAAATGACCGTCCTATAAAAATAGATCGGGATTAGGTATATGTTCTTTAGTATTTTATAAAATTGCTCCATATTCAAGTACTCAATTGGTTTTGAATTTCATCCAATCTTTGGCAAGATAACACTATTCTATAAAAAAGGTTAACCCAATCCGGTGCTACAAATAAAAATACCGTCCAGTGAAGCTGGGCGGTATTTTTTGTTTTGAATTTTATATTCCCCCAAAATCAGAAAGTATAAAAAATACCTATCCTTACAGTATAGGGACTGGGACGAAGAGAACGCAATCTGTCATACAGGACATCTATGATGAATTCCGTATAGAAGCCCATTCCTTTTCCAAATTCGGAAGCATAACCCGCACCTACATATAAAGCGGTCTCGCTTTTGTTATAACAGGTTTCCAAACAATTGGGATCTCCTGCACAATCCTCACAAAAATTCACAGCATCGGATTTATTCCCTTGAGCATCTGTGTACTTGAATTTATTGATAAGGTATTGGAATTCCCCAATGGCATAGAATTGTTGGAAGACATTCCCTTTTGCAAATATTCTTGGTCCAATGGTCGTACTGGTTATTTTATCCCCTCTTTGTGATATATCAAAAGCTGAAGCATAAGAATAATTAAGCCCTCCTCCGGCAATCAACCAATCCTTGATTTTGTAACCTACTCCGGGTGAAAAGTCCAATTGCCAGCCATTGCTATATCCAAAGCCCACGTAACTTCCTACGTATATATTACTAAATTTATTGCCTCCGCTAAAGGCATCATCTATCGTTTCGTCATCGTCTTGAGCCATAGCCGTACTGGCAAAGAAAATCATGGCAAATACGAATAAGCCTAAGGTTCTTAAATTTTTCTTCATGATATATTTTTTCTATTGTTAAGTTTATAGGATACTATCAAATGCAATTGCAGTACAATATTCTATCTCAAAATCTAAGTATCTACTTACTAAGACGTAAAAAAATAGCATTAGGTTTGTATGCCTACCAATATTAAACGAATTTTATAAAAAAAAGCTTATTCTTAGTATGAATTTTATCTAAATTTTAAAGATATGTCCACAAAACAGAAAGACTTAGGGCTTATTCTCAAAATATTGAGCCTTATCTGGCCTTTGGGTTTACTTATTTTTTTTATCAAAAAAGAAAATGAATCCAAAGCTTCCAAACAAGCACTGAACCTTGCCCTTATTGGATTTGGTATTAGTTTGGTTTTGGGTATTGTGGCTTCAATGTTCTAAAAAAGCAGAACCATTCCTTGGGATGGTTCTGCTTTTTATTGAAATATTCTTACTGTTGTAAACTTTCCAAGTATTCTTGTAAAGCTTCAGGGTCAGAGGCTAATTCCATTAATAATTCTGGCCCGACAGCGATAACAACGACAATGACTAATAAGAGCAATAAGACAGTTATAACAAGCCCGATGATAGCCAAGATTCTTCCTATACTTAAGTTTTGGTAATTTAGGTATGTCTTGGGATCATGTCCGAGTGCGGTTGCCGCATTTAGTTCTTTCTTGGAATAAACCAAAGCAAGGATACCACAAATTATGCTGGGAAGCATTGCATAGATTATGCAACATGAAACTAATGTTAATAAAATACAAGCGATTCCTAATATGAGTACTAATGTGCCTTTTTCGAATTGATTGTTAGATGATTCCATTTTGTAGTGATTTAATTGAAAAAATTATATAAAACTATGATGTAGTTGATAATAACCAAAGATAAATCAAATAAAACTAATAATAAAAGCAATTTAGCCCCATTCCTTTTATTATGGATTAAATGGTAGTATAAATATACCAGTGTCAATATAATGGGAATGAGTGCGGGGTAAAGAATGAAAGAACCATACAAGTCTCCCTCCAATAATTTTTGGAAAGAACGCTGAATCCCACAGCCCGGACAAGGAAAACCAAGGTATTTCTTAAAATGACATGTTAGAAAATACTTTTCCATAAACTTTATATAATGGTTCTTGTATCTAAATACACAGTAAACTAAATGTAAGAACGAATTTGATGTAAAATAAAAAAATATTGAAAAAAAGAAACCCTCTATTAGTTCCTGTTTTATTCATAACCCTCTTAGGGCTTATAATAATCTTCTATTGGTATTCGCCATATGAATATGCTTATTATACTTGCCCGATTTATCATTATACAGGAATTCATTGTGGCGGTTGCGGTATCCAACGAGCTATCCATCACCTCTTCCATTTAGAATTCGGATTAGCTTTACGCAATAATATATTATTCCCGATCTGGATTATATTAGGCTTGGATTATATTTATATCAAAGTCTTAAGAAAAGAAGAAAAGACGTCATTGATATCAAATAAAAAAGTAATCATCTTCATTCTCATTCTTTTTATCATCTTTATTATTCTAAGGAATATTCCGATTTACCCCTTTAATCTTTTAGCTCCGGTTTTGCAATGAATAAATTATTCCTATCTTTCAGCAGCAAAATAAAGAAGCAATAAACCAGAAATCGGTTATGAGCCAAAAGAAAAAAGCAAACCAAAAGAAAACGAATAAAAAAAAGAATAAGCTAAGCCGTTCCTCAAAAAGGACATTGGGCAAATTCGATTTGCTGGTAGCAGGAGTGATCTTTGCTTTCGCCTTTTTGTTATATGCCAATACTTTAGGGCATGATTTCGCATTGGATGACAATTCGGTATTGGCGGATAGCCATATCGTAAGGGGAGGAGTCAGTAATATTGGTGAAATTTTCAAAACTAGGTACCGGCAGGGTACATTCGGAGATGCGAGTACGACCTACCGACCGGTTTCCATAGCGATGTTTGCTACGGAATGGTCTTTGTCTTCCGCCACTACGGAAAATCCCCAACCTTGGATTCATCATTTTTTCAATATCCTCTTTTTTGCCTTGACTTGTGCCTTAATGTTCATCACTTTCAAGGAGATTTTGAAAGATTATTCTATTTGGATACCTATTGTTACTTGCTTCTTATTTGCAGCCCATCCCATACATACGGAAGTAGTTGCGAATATCAAGGGGCGGGATGAAATCATGGTCTTGTTTTTTGGCATGCTTTCGCTAAATCTGATTTGGCGGTACGTTAATGACAATAATAATGTCAAATTTTTAGGATTCGCAATACTGGCATATACTGCCGCTTTGTTTTCCAAAGAGAATGCAGTCAATTTCCTTGGAATTATTCCCTTGACCCTTTTCTTTTTTTCAAAAATGCCTTACGACAAAATAGGATATATCTTATTAGGATATTTGGTTCCTACAGTACTTTTTATTGCCATAAGGAGTAGCATTTTGGGAAGTGCCACAGGGATAGAAAGCGATATACACCTTATAGATAACTTCCTAATGGGAGCGCCGGATATGCTTAGCGAAAAAGCTACGGCGATGTATGTAATGGGAAAATATCTCACCTTATTATTAGCACCATATCCATTGATTTGTGATTATAATTACAATTATATTCCTGTAACTACTCTAGGTGATTGGAAAGTAATCCTTTCCATTTTAGTCCATGTAGGGCTTTTGGCCTATGCGTTCAAAAACCTCATGAAGAAAGATATTCTTTCCTATTCTATCTTATTTTATTTTGGTTGTATGGTTTTATATAGCAATATCTTCATCATGATAGGAGCTGGTTTGGGAGAACGTTTCCTTTTCATCAGTTCTTTTGGGTTTTGTTTGGCAGTAGCTTATTTACTTACAAGATTCTTAGCCGGAGGGACGGAAAAAACAGATGTTAATGATTTTTCGGCTCTTGCCAATGGAAAGACAGTTCTAATGGGAGCCCTTGGGGTAATCCTTTTGGCTTTTTCATTCTTAACATTCGATAGGAATATCGACTGGAAAGATTCCTTTAGTCTTTATGAGGCAGATTTACCCAAAGCACCGCAAAGTGCGAGATTACATGGATATATGGGAACGGAATTCATGAAGAAGGGGAAAAAAACAGAAGATCCTACCGAAAAACAAGCTTATTTCGACAAAGCAATAGACGTTTATACCAAAGCCGTAGAAATACATCCTAACTATACCGAAGCTATCGGGCAATTAGGTTTAGGGTATTTCAGAAAGGACAATAGGGCCAAAGCAGCCGAATATTATGAAAGAGCAATAAAAGATCCACAGTGCAAAGGCTCTATTTATAGTAATTATGGAACCATGCATTTTATGGAATACCAGAGATTACAACAAAGTGGGCAGACTGGGGCTGCACAAGAAAGGCTGAAAATAGCCAAAGATCTTTTTGAGAAAGGAGTGGCACGAGAAGCTAATTATTCGGATGGATGGATGAATCTGGGAAGTACCTATGGTACTATGGGAGATCATGCCAAAGCGATTGAATGCTTTAAAAAATCTTTAAGCTTTGATCCTGAAAATAAAGCCCAACTGAATTTTTTCTTAGGAACAGCTTACAAGAGTTTGGGAAAGATAAGCGAATCAAATCAATATTTTAGAAAAGCAGCGGAGCTTGATAGCCAATACCAGAAATATATAAATTAATCTAAATGAGATGTTCCAAATATTATTATACTGTTAATAAATAAAAATTACCTCAAATTGGCATTAACATTTACTTCTGATAATGTGTCACAAATCAATAAATTCAAGGGATTGGGTTGCATGATTTTTGCAAAAAACAAAGTAGTCGTGGCATTTTTAGCATATATGTTTGCTATGGCATCTATTTCTGCCCAAAAAAATAATAACCCAGATATCCAGTCTTTTGTGTCTGATACCGAAATGGCTAATGCTTCTATCAGTGTTTCAGTGACAGATACTAGAACAGGAAAAATGCTTGCCAGTTACGAGTCTAATAAAAGCCTTATTCCCGCCTCTTCGATAAAAGTAATCACCACTGCCACTGCACTAGCCATATTAGGCAAGGATTATCGATTCAAAACAGAATTATCCTATGATGGAATCATTACCAAGGATGGTGTTTTAAAAGGGAATATCTATATCAAAGGTTATGGCGACCCGACACTTGGTGCAATGGATAAACCAATAGGAAATGCCTCTTGGGAAAGCCTAATGAAAGAGTGGGTTGATAAAATTAAATCTAAAGGAATAAAAAAAATAGAGGGAAAAATTATAGGAGATGCGACCGTATTCGAATCTGCAGTTTTATCTCCCTCATGGCAATGGAATGACATTGGTAATTATTATGGTGCAGGAGCTTTCGGACTTAACATCAATGCCAATACTTATGAATTGGAATTCAAAAAGAATCCGACTCAAGGAGGAAAGCCAACAGTTCTTAGAACTATTCCTTATATACAAAATTTACTATTTATAAATGAACTAGAATCAGGAGCTTGGAATTCTGGAGATAATTGTTATATCTATGGAGGACCTTATGAATATACCCGCTTCCTAAGAGGGGCTATTCCTAGTGGCGATGGAAAATTCGTAGTAAAAGGCAGTATTCCCGAACCCGTTTTTACCTGTGCAGCTTTGCTCTTGCAAGAACTTGAATCCCAAAGCATACCCACTTCTAAATTGGCAACTACCATAATGGAATCCAAGAGGGACGGCACCTTTTCCAATGCTAGGAGAACATTGCTTCATACCCATGAATCGCTCCCTTTAATCGATATAATAAACATCACTAATGAAGAGAGTATCAACCTATATTGTGAGGCAATGCTCAAGACCATAGCCAAAAAACAAAAGGGAATAGGAAGTTTGGAGAAAGGAGTAGAAGCCATCATGGAATATTGGGAAAACAAAGGCTTTGAAAGCAAAGGTTTTTTTATGGAAGATGGCAGCGGACTTTCTCCTAGGAATGCAATCAGTTCCAAGCACTTTGCAGAAATTTTGAGACTGATTTCCAATGATCCTATTCTAAAGGAAGACTTCAAAAAATCCCTGCCTGTGGGAGGAAAGACAGGGACGCTGGAAAACATGTTCCGAAACTCACCTGCCCGAGGCAAAATATTTGCCAAAACAGGCTCTATGAGTAGAATAAGGAGTTACACAGGATACGTTGAAGCCAACTCTGGCAAGGAACTCTCTTTCTCTATTATTATTAATAATTATACTTGTTCAAGTAGTATTGCCCGACAAAAATTAGAAAAGTTGATGGAATCATTCATCAAACTTTAGATATGATCTTAAGGGAATAGGCAAAATATAAGCTACCGATTTTGACTTGCTAATTTATCGTTACTCTGCGTTAAAAAGCCTCGTGATAGCTAAGGCTATCCCTACGTTTTTTGCCTTGATTAACAATAAATCCCCTACGTTAATTCGGCTAGTGTATGTATTGGCTGCTCCCTAAAATATTTCAACTAGTCCACTTTTATTTTCTTTTCTTTCATGTCACACTTTTGGTTAAACATGCCTCTGGGAAGCGATTCTTTGGCACTGGTTTTGGATTAAGGCATACCATACGATAACACTACGAGCCCAAATTAATTCAAAATTATATATTAAAATGAGCCATCGAATCTTTACTGCCAGTATTACTATATTATTTTTCCTATTTTTTGGAATATCCACCAGTATATCACAATCATCTAAAGTTTCCTTAATAGAGAAAGGAGAATTCAATAAGCAAATATATGTGGCTGTTGATGAAAACCAACTAACAGATGATTTCAAGTCGTCTATAAAATCAAACGGAGGAATGATCAAGGGGAATTATAATGATGGCACATTCGTTTATTCATTTCCTAAGGATAAAATAAATAGACTCCCTGGAAAATTGATTGAAAAATTATCTACTCCCCAAGCTGAGATTAAAATCTCTCCGGATTTGGAAAGAGAAGGGCAGCAAGGGGTGGCGATTGTATTCTTTGAAAATTTAACTTTGGGAGAGAGGAATAGATTAAAAAATGATTTCAATCTGACAGAGAATGATTTCTCATTAGACAATGAAAAAATGCTTATTGTCAATATCAACGCATCATTGTTAGAAGAAATAGCCGCTCTACCACAAGTAGCATATGTCGATGGTCTGATAGATGAGCCGGAACCATTGTGTGATATAGCGGAATCATTTTTACAAACAAGCACACTAAAAGATCCCTCTCTTAGGAATTTAACGGGAAAGAGCGTTGTAGTAGGCGTAGGAGATGGAGGAGAGCTAGGAGATCACATCGACTTCAATGGAAGAGTAATCAATAAGGCTTCTGGTACATATTCCAGTTTTGGAGATCATGGTGATAAAATGGCAGGTATTATCGGAGCTGCGGGAAACTTGGATGAAAGGTATGCCGGACATGCTCCCGAAGCTATGGTCCTTACCCAAAAAACTTATCGTGTATTCTATTACCTAGATCAGTATTATAATGATAATGATATGAGGATTACTAGTAATTCCTATGGCTCGTCTTCCACTTGTACTACTTTCGGAAAATACGAATATTATAGTACGATGCTTGATAAGCAATTACTGGATTACCAAGATGTACTCCATGTTTTCGCAGTAGGAAATAGTGGGACTGCAGATTGCACGACAGAAGGGTTCCCTGTAGGATATGGCACAATACTAAGGTCTTATGCCCCAGCAAAAAATGTACTCTCTGTAGGAGCGGTAAAACTGAATAATGAATTACAACCCGGTTCTAGCAAAGGACCTACTATGGATGGGAGGATTAAGCCTGAAATCGTTTCAATGGGAGAAGGGAATATTTCTACAGGAAGGAATTATAACTATGGAGGTATTGGAATGACAAGTGCTGCGACCGCCAATGCTGCGGGAGTTTCAGCTTTGTTATATGAAAGGTATAAGGAAATAAACGGAATGAATCCTAAGGGAGCTTTGATAAAGGCAATTATGTGCAATACTGCAGTGGATAAGGGAAACCCCGGACCTGACTTTGCTTATGGCTTTGGTGTTTTGAATGCGGACAATGCAGTTAAGGCGATTGAAGGAGGAAGTTATTTTGAAGATATTGTAGAGAATGATGGAGATGAAAAACATTTTACTATTAGTGCGGATGGTTCTGAAAAAGAATTGAAAATTATGTTGTATTGGCATGATAAGGAACAAAATACTTATGATGTCCCTACGCTGGTTAATGATTTGGATATCGTAGTAGTCGCACCTGATGGAACGGAAATCAATCCTTGGGTATTGGACGCCACGCCGGCTAATGTTGCGAATGGTGCAAAAAGAGGAATAGACAGAATTAATAATATAGAACAAGTTACAATAGCCAACCCATCAACAGGGACATACACTATAAAGGTGAAAGCACATAGATTAGTATCAGATGTCTTGGGTTTTGTAGTCGCACATTCTAAAATCAAAGAAAACATCGAAATAACTTACCCGTATGAAAATAAGAGATTGCTGCCGGGAGAAGATATTTATGTTACTTGGAATTCCACATTGAGTGATGCCACTGGATATCATTTGGAATATTCCATAGATGAGGGAGCTACTTGGCTTACTTTAAATGCCAATATAGATAACAAAGCTAGCAGTTACAGATGGATTACAAGTGCTACGATGAATAATGAAAATGTAATCCTTAGAATCTCAGCTAACGGAACATCTTCAACGGATACTTCAAAAGAATTTGATATTTTACCTAGGGTTACTAACCTTGTCGCTACTCCGGTTTGCGGAAATTATATTGACTTGGCTTGGACTGCGGCAACAGATGCATTAAGCTATGATGTTTATATGTTGAAAGGAAGCAAAATGGAAAAGATCGCCAATACTAGCGATGTCAATTATCTTGTAGAAGAAAGGATTGGTACGGAAGAACAATGGTTTGCCATAAGCGCAGTCTATCCAAAAGGAGGATTATCCAGAAGAACCGTAGCAGTGAATGCAACACCAAATGGAACATACCCTTGCTCTTGGGCTTCGGATATTGATATAAAAAATGTTGAAATAGGGGAGGCCAAAGGAAGGGAATTAACAAGTCTTTCCCTTTCCGAAACAACTCCATTAAAAATAGAACTATTCAATGCGGGGACGGATGAGATAACAACAATACCTCTGAATATCCAAGTAGGAGATGTTGTCGTGAGCGAAGTCATCAACACTTCAATTCCAGCAGGAGGAACTTATATTTATACTGCTACGAATTCTTTTGATTTATCTAATGCCAAATTATACGAGATCATTGTAGATGCAAATGTGGCGGGTGATAACCATGAAGGATTGGATACATATGAAACCAAGGTGGAGCAAATAGCGAATGCGGCATTGACTTTGCCTCAGTATATCGCAATGGAAAACCTTGTAGATATGAAGATGCTTGAAAACACTTTAGGTGTTGATGGCGCTGCCCATTGTGATTTTAATACAACAAATGGAGCAGGAGTTTTGGCTTGTTTTAAGAGAAGTGTTGAACAAGGAAGGGTAGTTTCCTTAAAAAATGCTTCTACTATCGAATTCAGTGAAATAGTAATGACCCAAAACCTTAGTAAATACAGTTCAAAGGATGTTTACCTTAAATTGTTCTACAGCCAAAGCAATGCAGGGGATGCAAGCAGCGGAGCTACATTGGAAATAAGAGGAAGTGATACTGATGCTTGGCTTAGTGTCATAGAATTGGATGGGTCTGGTGAACTAATGGAAACCGAAATGATAAATGTTACCAACGTTATTTCGGCAGAAGGTCAATTATTCAGTAACAGTTCTCAAATAAGAATCAAGGCTACTGGAAATACCGAAGTCATGATGAGCAGGATGGAAATTCATGATTTTGCGAGTTCACTTCCTGTAGAATTGGAATATTTCAAAGGAAATAAGGTAGAAGAAAATGCAATATTGGAATGGAAAACTGCTTCTGAAAAGAACAACGCTTACTTCGAAGTACAAGTAGCCAAGGGAGATGAGGCTTTTAGTGCTGGGAGGTTTGTTACTTTGGACATCATAGAGGGACACGGGACTACAGCTGAAGAACAATACTACCAATACATCGACAAGGAGCGTTTCAAATCCGGAGTAAGGTATTACCGTTTGAAGCAAGTGGATTTTGATGGACAATTTGAATATTCGGAAGTCATATCTGTTTTCTTTGAGGAAAGATTGGCATTTGATATCAAGATATTCCCTAATCC
>JAHDHJ010000051.1:11279-21376 GCA_020631375.1 Saprospiraceae bacterium
CATCACAGGTAATAATACAAATGTTTTCTTTGAACTGCCTATTGATTCCGAAGTCAGCTTTGTATTGACTGATGTTTCCGGAAGAATATTGGACAGAATAAATGATTTCTATGAAATGGGAAGCGCTACCATTACATTGGATATTATTAATGAATTGCCTCCGGGTGTATATTATCTTTCAGGAACATTGGAAGAAAAAAGAGAGGTAATTGGAAAAATAATAAAAGTAAGGGACTAGGGAAATCCTAATCCACTTAGAACCAAAAGCCTTGCTTTTCCTTTATTCGGAAAAGCAAGGCTTCTTTTTTAGGGTATGTCTCCAAATAAAGATTGCTCAAATTCCATCATTTCCGCTAAGGATATCATCAGTAAAATGTTTCCTATTTTTTTCTTTTGAAAATTTCTTCTGATTATACTCTGCTGATTTTCCCCTAGGGATAGAAAGGCTTTTCCATTCTGTTCCCCGAATCATTTTGCCAATAAAAACAATTTGACCAATATGATATGAATAATGTGCCAATTGGCGATTAATCGCCTCAACGATTGTGTGTCCTTGGTTGCGGATATAAACAATGGTATCAAAATTATCATTATTTACAGAATCGATAGCACCGAACAGACAAGCCCAACCCGCTTCCCATTTTTCCTTGAGTTCCGCTTCCGTTCTAATATCGTCATTGAATTCCTGTTCTCTATGTCGCCATTCTTTCTCTCCATCAGTCGTCAGGAAATCCGTCCAACGGGACATCATATTACCCCAGATGTGTTTGACAATAATGCCTATTGAATTACTGTCCTCATTGTATTGCCAGAATAATTCTTCTTCGGATAATTGGGAAATTGTTTTGTCTCCAAGCATTTTATAATATTCGAATTGTTTTCTAATGCTGGAAAGGTAATTGTCTTTCATACTAAACATTTTTCAATCCAAAATCTTAACCAATCTCTTTATTTGGTTTTGATTGCCTTGTATGATTTTTATCAAATAATAACCCGTAGGATATTGGGATACATCAACGGATAAGTTAGCTATTTGTGGTTTTATATTTTGTAATAATTCACCATTATAATTATAAATGATAATCTGTTCGTTGCCTATCATTTCCGTAGCAAGGGCTATGTGCAATATATTTGTCATAACACTAGGATAAGCCAATGCTTGGCTTCTGGTATTCCCCGGATCTTCTACAGAACAACTTTCATTATTCCAATAATTTTGGCAATGATGGCTCACGCAGTACAATCCGTCCGGACTTCGTTTTATGGTCTGTAGGCATATTTCATACAAGCCCGTTTTTTTTAATGCAGCACTTGTGGCTACTGCTTCCCCCTCATAATATATGTATTCTTTTTCTTCATCCTCAGCAGTAATACTCCAAGCATATTGATAGGTATTAAAACATTTGGCTTGGTTTATTTCTGGTATGAATGAATGCTTACAGGTGGTTTCTGATATTTCATGCTTGAAACCAGGCTTTGTTTCTGGACAATGGCTAATGATATGTACGGAATAATCTGCGATATCAGAATAGGCAATAAATTCACATGCTCCAAAATCGGTAGATGTGGATTCGCTAATATATCTGAGCCCTGTCCTTATTCTTATCATGTATTGGGCATCCAAAATATTTTCTTCCGGAATGATAAATGAAGCTTGGTGATAAATATTTGTACTACTATAAAGTTCGGAATCATAAATGTTTTCTTCCTCATCGAATTTTCCATCCGAATTCCAATCTGCCCATATTTTTATGCGTTGACCAAGAAGATTAGGGCTATTATAAACGCTAGGATTTATCCTAGTGTTTATTTCTAAGTTGTACTGATGGGCTTTATTTATAATGAGGCAATCATCCCCAAGCCAATTTTCTTCACAACTAATATCTGATTTTGAAATCAACTCTTTTCCTCCGGAATCCAATATTCTGATGGCATCTATCCTATACAGATCACAAGCATCATCTTGCTGGTATGATGGACAATATTCTATTTCTTGGGCAAAGGATTCTTGCCCTCCAAAATAAGATAAAAACAGGAAAATTGAATATTTTAAGAATCTGTTCATCTATGGATTCATAGCTTATTAGCAAGTCAAAATGAGTAGGTTATATTTGTCCTACTCCCTAAATTAATAAAACTTATCGGAAATCGTTAATTCTTTAACAAAAAACCCGTCCTCCCACTATAGCGAAAGGACGGATTGTATATTTTCAGAATACAATTAAGTATGTGTTAGGAAATTGTTCTTTGAGGCGAAAAGGACATTTTCAGCCCGGTATGTTAAATTAAAACATGCCCTCATATTCTTGGAATTAGTTTACATTTTTATTATGCTTTGTTTAATTAATTGATTGTCAATTGTGATGTAATATATTCCTTTTGGAAGCCCGCTAATATCAATGATTGCATTTTCATTTGGAATAAAATTCAAAAGAATCTGTCTGCCTAAATTATCAAAAATCCGAAATTCCGAACCAATGATTTCAGTATTGGAAATTATGTTTAATACATCAGAAGTGGGGTTGGGGAATATTTGGATTTTGTTTTGAACTGTATTTTCAGGTATATCTGTCAAATCGTGTTCTGAAGATACAAATCCTAAATTTAGTAAGCCTTGTTTTATCTCCGGGGCATTCATAAATAAATTCCAGAATAATTGTGTCTTATAATTTTCAAGCATAGGACCTATCGTCCCTTGGTCAATGGCAAGATATCTTTCTGTTTTCCATGAGTAATGGGGAGAAAAGGCATCTAATGGGCCTAGAAGTCCGATATATTCCCCTTGTGTGTCTTCATATAAATAACGTAAGAAATCTATTGATTCAGATGGAGTATATGCGATAGAAGAAAGAGCGGCAGTGGGTGTGATTACTCCTTTGTCATTATTGGGTTGGTGTGCTGCGTATCCCGTGCTTCCATTTGCATTCCTTGAATAACTGGCTGTCAGACCCCAACAGCTATCACTATAACCATTGAATTGATTTGGATTCTGTACACAATGCTCATAGATAATTTCCGTATGGTTTTTGACAACATCCCAATAGTTTGCATAACTGTCGGACAATCCTCTCGGGTCTAGGGTCAAATACGAATAATGGGCCCAAAACAATGGTCCTACTGTTCCTTGTGCTCCATTATGGTTGAATACTGTTGGAATATTATACTGGCTTGAAGAAGAAACAATGTTTCCATCCCTTGCCCATCCTTCATGATATACATCAGTAGAAATAGGATGATCCGGAGAGGATGCAGCTAATAAGTAAGTAATCAATGCTTCATTATAACCTCTGATTGGGAAATTCATTTGCCAATTGTAATTTGGGGACCAATGCCAATACAAGACATTTTCACCTTTTGTGTACCAATTCCATTCAACACCTTTCCATAAGACATCGGCTTTTTGAGCTAGGATTTGCTCTTGTGTGTTACCATTCTTAAAATATTCCCTAATACAGATTAAGGATTGACAAAGTAATGCAGTTTCTACTAAGTCTCCACCATCATCAAAATTGCTAAATGGTATAACCTCACCGGTATTCCCGTTAATCCAATGCGACCAAGCTCCATGAAATCGGTCAGCGTTTCCAAGAAAATCCAAAGCCGTATTCAAATGGTTAACTCCTTCTGACTGTGTTATGAAACCATTTTCAATTCCCAAAATAATATTTAAGAAACCAAAGCCAGAACCACCAATGGCTATTGTGTTTTCGTCAAAAGACAAATCATTCTCATGTATCCTTTCTCTTGATAATTTTGAAGTCGGGTGTGTATAATCCCAAAAATATTTGAATACATCTTTTTGGAGGGTGTCCATTAATTCAGAGTCCGTTAATTGGGCAAAAGTTATATTCGTACTTAGCAAAAGGAAGGATATTACTAATCTTTTCATTTCAATTATACCTTTTATTTGGTTGCTTTAAATTAGTTATTTTTTTTAATGTCGCAGAACGGTTAGCTACACGACCTAGCTAGCGGCGCCTTAGATTTTGAGCGTTTGCAAGACTGCTGGCTATGGCTGTTGTAGGTCGTTTTCTTTTTTCAAATATTTTTTATGTTCCCAATTCTCTTCTTTTTTCTCAATTATTAAAAGTCCTTCATTTTCAATATTCAATTGAGCAATTAAATTTCCCCTATTGTCCCAAAATCCACTTTTTCCACCTGACTTCATTCGCCGGGTTTCACCAGCAAAATTTGACATTAATACACTGAAGGAGTAATTATTTGCATGGTTTGATAAAATTTTGTGTGCTTTTTCGATTCCTTCTTTTGAAAAGAAAATACTTGGAATATACAATGAGCAATCGTTCTTTTTTGCATTTATCGAATGTTGTTCATTGTCAATATCAGCACAAATGGCGAAGGTGATTGCTTCATTTTTAATTTTCAATTTCGGATTATATTCAAAAGAACTTGAAAAGTAGTATCTATTAGTTCTAAATGCTTTTTCAGATTTCCATCAATATCTCCAATTTCAACTTCTATTTGAGCTGTAGCTATTTTCATTTTTCTGATGATCTATAAGGGTTCAACCATAATTACAAATACAAATTACATCATATTATGAAACTATAGACTTCATGGCTTTGTCCGTGAATGGATTATCCATTAAAAGTTAATAAAACTTCTCAGAAATTGATAATTCTTTAACACAAAAAACGTCCTTCCGCAATTTTGAAAGTACGTTTTTTGTTTCTTTTTGTACTAAAAAGATTATTCTTCATCAAGTTCAGGTGATTTGAATAATTTGATTTCTACCCTTTGGTTCATGTTCCGTTCTTTAGCCTTATCTGTAGCTATCGGATTTGATTTTCCTGCTCCCCGTATTTTTATTCTTGACTTCGATATACGGTAGGCAACAATATATTCGGATACTTTTTTTGCTCTTGAAGTAGAAAGCCAATTGCAATATTCCTCATTTGCCAAGCCATTGGTATAACCTATGATGTCAATATTGTATTCTGGGTTTCTTTTTAGATAGCTGATTAACCTATTCAGTTCCATTTTAGTATCATAAGTCAACTCATAGGAATCGTCTTTGAAATAAAGATTCTTAGCTTGGAATATTTTTTCCTTAGCCTTGGTTTTTTTCTTGTCGTCTGCTTTAATGCGATATAATCCTCTAAGGGATGTTCCCACCCAAAAATCACCATGTTTATCCATATCCAAACAAAGTGGCGTATCATTGGTGAACCCCTTTTTTATATCAAAAAATACTACGGATTTATCTTCTACATCATATCTGCTCAAAATATCCGAAGCAAGATAAAGCCGCCCATCTTTATCAAAATACATTTCATTCACTTTACCTCTTACCGCATCTCTTCTAACGATTATATTCTTAGGTTTTCCCTCTGTAACTTTATAAAGCCCTCGGTTACCTACGAACCAAATTTCCTCATCCTTTTCAGTAGTTGCGTACATTTTTTCACCACTGTTTGTAATTTTCCATGCATTGTTCATGATATGGCAAAGTCCCATAGAGGTTCCGATCCACATGGCGTTGCTCTTGTCAGCATACAGGAAATTCACTTCATTTGAAACAAGTTCCGAATTATCTTTTTTGTAATGTTTTTTTTGTTTTAGGCTTTGTTTATCATAAACATAAACACCATTCTGTTTCGTCCCAATCCAAATGTCATTACCTCTCAACCCCAAACTGGTGATATGAATTTCGCTATCTACGGTAAAATTAATTTTCCTGTTGGAAGTTACTATTTTTCCCGAACGTAAGGATGTCCAAGCAACATTGCGATCCATAGTAATTGCAGTCACTTCCCCGTCTTCGTGCATCGTCCTTATCCCATCCTCAGGATTAAATAAATACAAGCCTCTATTCGTCCCCATCCAAATCCAATCCCCAGATTTTGCCACGATACAATTGATTGGAACATCTTTTAATAATTGATTGCATTGCGCCCCTTTTTGGGCGATACCAAGAAATGGCATGCTTAAAAGCAAGTAGATGCAAGTAATTTTAAATATCTGATTCATTAGTAATTGTGTTAAGTTTAAATAGTTTCTGATTTGCGTTTTACGCAACTTGAAAGTTAATTTGTTGCTTTCTTAAGACGAAAAATAATGTCTAAAGGGCTGCTCCTTGAATGGTTTTATCCTTAATTTAACACAAAAATAGTGATTGAGGTTTGATTCTTGGGTTTTATACCCGCTATTAACGAACTCCAATTGGGGGTTGTTGAGGAGAAGGAGGGTGTTATGATTGCAACATACATACATTTCCATTTTTTATTTTAAAAAGCCACATTCTTATTGTGATTTAATTGATTGGCTATTCTGCCCGATGGTTTTTTTATTCAAGAACCCAACTCGCCACGCCTTGGTGTGGTATTTATCTATCTTAAAATGCTGTTCGGACGTAGTGTTTCAGGTGGACAAACTCCTGAAACGGCAGTTGTTTTAAAAAATATAGGGAGAGAGTATTTATTTGTTAATCCCTATGGCACTATTTTTGAAATAAATCTAATATGATAAGCTTATCTAAAAATCGTATTGCAAACAAATAGCATACTTAGGAATGATGAATTAATCTGTTAATTGCGTTTTTAGTTGCGATGATTTTTATTTCAGCCAAGGCGGAAAACCTAGGGAATGCAAGGCATTGTCGAGGATTTCCAATGTGAAAATAACAGACCTAAGAATGTAAGTTTATTATTTCACAATCCCCATAGATTATCCACCACCCAAAATGCATATAAATTGGGGTCATTTAAAATAAAATATAAAGTATATTTAACAGAACTCACCTATAAAAGAGGGCTTTTTGTATTTCCTTTCTACCTCCTCACATACTCTACTTTTGTATTATTTGAGATACATGAATTTTATTTTGCCCCTCTTTTGGCATTAAGGGTTATGGGTATATCTATGCTTGCAGCCACTACAATATCTTTACTTTTCTTATATAAATATAAGAAAGAATCACTACTTTTTTTCCATGGAATTTTCAATCTTTTATGTTTGGTTCATATGGTTGGAGTGGCATATCTCTTTTATAATTCTCCCGAATTGCCCCAAAGCATGCTCGCCAATTTTCCCATAGGGCTTTCTAATATAATGATAGCCCTGTCAGTCTCCGCTTTCGGTACTAGAAATTTTTATAAATATTCATTCATAGTTGTGTTGTTAATCATTGATTTGATTTTAATGAATAGCATTATTGAGATTTCTTATCGTCCTATTGTTATCATAAATATTTTTGCATTTTTTATTTTTCTATTCATAACAGTTTTGGAAAAAAGTGAATTAGAAAAATTTTTAACAATGGAAAGGCTGAATTCGAAGAAAGAAGCTTTGACCAAAGCTATCCAAAATTTAGATGAGGCGAATAAAAGTTTAGTGGAAATCAATAGGGCATTGTCCCATGATTTGAAAAGTCCATTAAGAAATGTGGCGAGTTTTGCACAATTACTGAAAAGGAACAATTGTTCTGAAGAGGAAAAAGAAGAATATTTGGACTATATTATGAATGGTGCCAAAAGTATGAAAGAATTAATTGATGGCATTCTTAATTATTCGAAATTTTCTTGGGATATGGCACAAGAAGAAAAAGTACAACTTGATGGAGTGCTTAAACATTTGGAAGAGAACTACCGGATGTTCGCACTAACAAAAGAAGCCGAAATAGAGATTGCTTATCCTTTTCCGAATATTAAAGGTAATAGCACCAGATTCCATTTGTTATTTCAAAACCTGATAGACAATGGCTTGACGTATAATAAATCAGCAATAAAGAAAATCAAGGTTTGGCATGAGGTGGAAGATGATTGTTTTTTTCTTCATTTTAAAGATAATGGGATAGGGATAGATAAGGAATATCAAGGAACCATTTTCCAAATTTTCCAAAGACTTCATTCCGAGGAAGATTATAATGGAAGTGGCATAGGTTTGGCTTCATGTAAGATCATTACCGAAAAAATGGGTGGAAAAATTTCTTTAATATCAGAGTTAGGAAGGGGAAGTATCTTTACCTTATCCTTTCCCGCTTCTATCATCATTGCTGAAAATGAAAAAAAAGAATCTGAAGCTATGGAAGAATCTTTTTTGGTTTCGGAAATCAAATCAAATTCTACCTTATATCCAAGACTTTGATTTCCACCCTTTGGTTTTTGGCTCGTCCGGCTTTGGATCCATTGGAAGCAATCGGTTTGTCTTTTCCATATCCCTTGAAACTGACTTGGGATTTTGGAATACCTTTGTCATAAAAATATTCAGCAACCGTCCTTGCCCTACCCGTTGAAAGCCAGATACAATATTCTTTTGCAGGTAAACTGTTGGTGTGCCCACCAATTTCAACAGTGACATTCTTATTTGCTTTAAGAAAAGTATACACTTCCTTGAGAACGGGTAAGGATTGTTCTTTATAATTCAATGAATCGGCTGTGAAATACAATTGTTCCATCGTTATCGTTTGCCCTGTTTCCAACTGGCTTATTTCTAATTCGGGAATAATTTTCGGACCAGTAATCGCCACATCCATTCTTGTTGTACAGCCTTTTGCGTCAGTAACTGTTACTTCATAATCTCCGATTCCCAATCTCTTTCTTTCAGCTCCCTTGGTTTTGTTTTCCCATTTGTAAACATATCCCTCATTTCCTCCCGTAGCCAATACTTCGATGCTTGCATCTTTAGTCCCTCCTTTGGATGTATCCGTCTTTTTTACAATTTCTAGTGTTAGAGGTTTAGGCCCCATAACGGAAGTGATAAGTACTTTGGATTTCTTATTGCTATCAGAAACAGTAACGGTATAAGTACCCGCCGATAAACCCTGTACTACCGGACCCCTACAACCTTCACAACTCCATTTGAAATAATAGGGTGCTCTACCTCCAGTAGCCCTTACGCCTAGTGCCCCATCTTTATTTTCGGCACAATCCAGTATCTTTTCGCTAAAGCAAATAGCAGAAAATTCAACTTCTTCAGGTTCCGGTTCTTTGAAATACAAACGGAATCTAAAGAGTCCGTTCTGGAGGGTACCGACCCACATGTTATTTTTTTGATCACTGGTTACCACCAATGATTGGTCACTAACAAAACCAAATTCTTTGTCATATACTGCCAGTGTGTCTGCAATAATATCATAACGGGTGAAAATATTGGAAGCCATATACAATCTTCCCTCATTGTCGAAAGCCATGTCCTTTACTGCTCCGTCCGTTAAGCGATGGTCCAATTTGATTCTGGCCCAACGGTTTTCTGTATCCACTTTCCACAATTTCTGCTCCCCTATAAACCAAATGTCATTCTTATAAATAGAAACCGCAGTTACATTATCTGATTTTTCATAAGTTTTCCAATTTTTTCCGGAAATCCGACAAACTCCTTTGTTCGTTCCAGCCCAAATAGCGCCATAATTATCGGCTTGGATGAAATTTATTGTATTGGATGAAATCTTAGAATTCGTAGAAGTATAATGATCCGTTTTTTTCATATTCTCAATATCCCAAACATAAACGCCTTTCGCCTTCGTGGCAATCCATAATTGTGTGTTTTGAACAGTCATTCCAGTAATCTGTATATCATTTCCTTTTGAAGAAATGTTGAACCGATTTTTCATGTCCCCACTTATGATATCCCCATTTTCCAATCCTGCCCAGACCAATCCATTATTATCCATAGCCATAGCATTCACACCGAATTCCTCTTGGATATTCTTTATTCCCTCGTAATACCCAAAAACATGCAAACCTTCTGCAGTTCCGACCCATATTCTATTATTATTATCAACTTGGACATCATTGACAGGAATGGTTTCTTTGAAATGTTGTGATCTTTCCACTTGAACCACGTGTTGAGCTACTAAATTTGGATTTCCAAAAAAGCAAAACATTGCAATAATTCCTATTGATAATAAATATCTCATTCTTATTTATATTTGGTACTAGCTATTAGACTGCAAAATAATACAAACCAAAGAGAAGAATCATTAAAATATCGTTAAAGAATATTATAACCTCTTTGAAATTCACTCAAACCAAAAGAAGCAACTATGATTCTGTTTGATATAGGCAAATTATAATAAGAAAAGAAGCCCCCAGACAAATTTGTCTGGGGGCTTCTTGAAATAAAAACAAACCTTTATT
>JAHDHJ010000052.1 GCA_020631375.1 Saprospiraceae bacterium
TCCTTAGGAATGATGTATAAATAAATGGATAAAAATTGGCTTAGGTTTTTTTGTCGATAACAAGGCAAAAAACATAGACGATGCAGGGCATCGGCGAGGCTTTTTAACGAAGTTAGCTGCAAAAAAGACAAGTCAAGATTGAACATTTATTTGTTCACCATTCCTTAGGTTAAAACAGCTTCTAAAACGCAATTAGATTATCCAATTGTGTTTTAGAATATCATTTGTCATCTTCCCAAGATAAAACCAAGCCGACGACCATTCCATAGCTCTCTATTCCCTCATTTACACCCTGTGCCTTGAGGTAGGCATCGTAGGTCTGTTCCCTCAGTTTTGGAAAAATATCAGGATATTTTTCATTGTTCAAGTTAATTTCATCAAGGTCGGTGATGATGCCTTTTGGTAGCTTCTCCCTATAAATTTTATAATCATCCCAGACAAACCTATCCCTTTTATAATCAATGACTAAATATCGCCAAAAAGAAAGTAAACCGGAATACCTGATGATTGGGTTGCTACTATTCCGACAAGCGGCATAAGCCAGGAAATTACAGGTTCCCTCATCTCCGATGCCATAACCATGAGCCATTTCATGAGCCATCGTAAATGGTTTTTGCAAGGGGTGCAAAGCACGATCTATATGACCCTCTCCTGTATATGGAAAATAAAAACCCGCAGTGGCGATTCGCAAGAGCCAGCCTTTAGGCAATTGCCGAATCCTCATTTTTCCATAAACATCATAGCCGATATCTGACATGGCTTTCATTAAATCCCTCCTTACTTGGTCTTCTAAATCCGAGGGCAGATCTTTCTCCGTAATTGATTGGTTTTGGCTTAGGATTAGATTTCTGGTTTGTTCCAAAATGCTATCCCTTTGGATTAATTCATTTTTTAAATACGAAGCAGAAATCGGTACGGTTTTTAATTCCAATTTATCATGTATTGGCGGACGGTTATAATTCAGTCCCCATAAAATAGTGAACCAAAAAACCAACCACATCAGTGATGCGAGCGTACTATATAAAAAATTAAAAAGTATGCCGATTAAATTTCCGGATGAATTAAAATTATTTTTGTAAACTTTAAATATGATAAAAAGCATAAATGGAACTGCCAAGAAAATAAATGGAAATCCGAAGTAAGCAATACTATGGTCAGAAATAAATCTGAATCCTTTGAAAATAAAATTGGAATAAAAGTTTTCTATAAAATAAGGAGTCGAACCCGTCAACATTTTAATGGCAATAGCTATGATGCCCATTATTATCCACCTTGGGCGTTTGTCTTTTTTTGGTTTAAGTCTTTTTATTATTTGGTTAAACATATTTATTTTTCATAGTTTTATTAACGAAAAATTTCCCTAAGAAAATCAATCCTATTAATATGACAATTGAAATAATAAAAGTAATAGGGTGTAGCCATCCATTAATTTCAAAACCGATGCCATTTATTTGCTTCGCAATATAATAATGGAATACTTGTAGAATAATAGTAGCTGAAACAACTGAAATAACAATGATACTAATCGCTTGTTTTGAAAATGCAGCAGCCATACTTTTCGGATGATAACCCAAAGTATATAATGTTTTTATTTTTTCTACATTTTCTTCAATGATTAGCCTATAACTCAAATACAAAACCAAGACAGATAAAATCAAAACCAATAAGCCGATAATGGTAATTAATAAAATTGCTCTTTTTATCAATATGGAAGTTTCCTTTCCGAATGCCGTATTGACATTTAATTCATATCCTTTATCAGAAATATATTCTATAAAATCAGCAGCGTTCGGATTTTCGATTTCTAAAATAAGTCTGGAAACATTTTCTGACGCATTGCTACCATGTTTTGCATTCGCATAATCCAAAAATGATTTGGGAACAATAATAGAATTCAGCCTTTTGCTGAAACCAATGATTTTGGCTTTGTATTTTCCAGGGACACGATTATTGCCAAATATATCGACATCGAGTTTTACCATGCCTATCGTCCCAGCGGTAAATTGGGGCAGACCTTGGGATGGAGCAAAGCCAAAATTATAAAGTGCCAAATAATCCGCAGACAATATAATAGGTATCTCATCCCCATCTTCATATTTACTCCATCGATAATATTCCACATCCACAAAATCATCAGGTACGGACTCGAAGAAAGCCTCCGTTCTAAAACCCAATCTATTGCTTCCGAGGGAAACCCTAAAATCATTGGATGAGAAAACGCCTACCTTATTAATAAAGGATTGGGATTCCAATTCCTTGATTTCTCTTTCATTGAAACCCGAATCGAATCCCAAAGTATTGAGGATATTGACAGGTTTATTGACAATGGCATATCCTTCGTTCCCTGAATTTATTTTTTTCCAATCAAGGTAAAGTTGGATGGAGAGTAATAAAAGAAACATCCCAATCACTATGCTGAGGATTGAGATATAGGTCAGTTTTCTGAATTTTCCTTTACTAAGCTTCGATACGATCATAATTCGAGTCCTAAATATAGGCTATAATTTAATATGAACGTAAAATTGGGCTTAGAGTTGGTATTATTTGTGGATAACTCTAATTGGGACGTATAAGTTTTGGCGGAAAACACATTAAAATAAAAGATATATTAATAAAAATAGTGTCACTGAAATATGCTCATAATTTTATTATTAGATTGCAAGTGGTTTATTTACAGTAGTTTAGGTAGTTATTTTTTCTTTTTTTAATATGTTAATGTCCGAAATTGGCATGAGGGAATGGCATGCTTGGCATAATAGTTGACATTTTGTAATTGTCTTTATGACAAACAAAAACAAACACACTAGAATACTTAAAGAGAACAAAAACAAACAGTGATGAGAACAAATGCAATAATTTCCCGAATCATTACAAATCCTACTCAATTGGATCTTAGAATTTTCTTAGTAGTTGTTTCATTTATCTTATTCTTTTCTATCAATACAAATGCAGCCGAATCAATTCTTCTTGAAGATTGTAATCAATATGAAGAATTTTGTTTGGACATCTCAAATAAAGAATTCAATAGCTATAAAGTATTAGTGAATGGTGAAGCATTCAAAGGGGATTATAGGAATTGCAATTATTCAGTAGAAAATAATATTGCAGTAGGAGAGGGAGTTTCTATCAGATTGGGTGTTGGTGAGTATGTAGTGGAAACTTTGAACATAAAAACTGGAGAAAAGAGTACAAAGGAAGTTTCAATAGCTTGTGCAGAAAGTAAAGGTCTTAGTTTAAG
Organism: Saprospiraceae bacterium; assembly: GCA_020631375.1. Taxonomy (GTDB): domain Bacteria; phylum Bacteroidota; class Bacteroidia; order Chitinophagales; family Saprospiraceae; genus JAHDCE01. The sequence continues at coordinate 3,239 of JAHDHJ010000052.1, forward strand.
TAAGAATTTGATTGGAGATATTGAAAATAATAGCGTAGTTATCGAATTGGATGAAATCGAAATCTCTAACTATGAATTATTATTGAACGGAGAAAATGTTACTGAGAGTCTGAAGCCAAACCAAGACAAGAAAATCTCAATTTTCAAATTGTCAGAATTACAAGGAACTTCATTCTTCGTTTATCAGTGGATGTTCGAGGGAAAGGAAATTACTGGTTCATTCCAATCAGGTTTTGAATTAGCTCAATTGATGAATAAAATGTCAACATCAGTTTGGACTTGGGATGAAAACAGAGGATTGTTGTTCGGAGGTAATGAGCATGTTACTTATGATGCGATAACTATCTCAAAATTAGGAGAAGAGGGAATCATGAATAATTTTCCGGCAGCAACTATAGATATCGTAGGGAATTTAAGCTTGGATTTACCAGCAGGTAACCACACTATCCAAGTAAGAAATTTCACAACTGGTATCGCACAAACTAAAGAAGTTATTATCAACAACCCAATGGCTTCTAAATAAAACGATAGCGAATTTTTAGATAATATGTGAATTAATTAAAGCGGCAATCCCTTAGGGTTGCCGCTTTTCTTTTTGATAGGAATGTCAGTTTAGAAATTTAAATTTCCAATGCCATATTCAAGTCCTCACCCAATTGTAAAATATCCTCCAGCCGAGCCAAAGAAGCCAACCAATATTCCGGAATTTTTTCCTTGCCATAATATAAACCCGCCAGCCCTCCGGTAATCGCTCCGGTCGTATCCGTATCATGACCAAGATTAATGGCAGCCAATACTGACTTCTCAAAAGAATTATAATGCAGGAAACACCAAATACTGGCTTCTAAGGATTCCATGACATAGCCACCGGATTTCAAGTCGTTATAATTGAGATAGCGAATATCGTTTTGAATGATTCTTTGAAAAAGGAATTGTTCATACTTATCGTAATCCATTTCTTTCCAAAATTCCTCTATGATTTCCCTAGTTTTCAAGTAAGCATCCAATTTATTGGAACCCTCCAAAACCAATTCTCCCATTTTTAAATAAATCAAACAACACATTGCCGCCCTGATATGTCCGTGGGTCAGTGCCGAAACATCCCAGATAATATCAAACTGTTCCTTGATCTCCTTGCCTTTGATATGAAAAAGAAGTGGCATGATACGCATGAGTGAACCATTGCCATTCGTATGTTCATCCGCTACATATTTTGCTTTCAGATAATTACTAATCGTTCCCTTTTCCAAATGGAATTCCAATTCGGTTATTGCTTTTGAAGTCGTCATTCCGATATCAAAAACCTTTTCATGAGCCGTCCAATAAGCCAGTTTTTTCCAAAGAATGAATTTCTTAGCCATATCATTCAAATCATATCCCTTTATCAAAGAATCCGCCAAGCAAAAAGTCAGCGAACTATCATCAGACCAAGTTCCCGGTGCCTGATTATGAGTACCATAACCAATCATTTCCCTACAAGGGGTCTTCCTCAATTCCTCACTACTCCTAAACTCAAAAGGAACACCCAAAGCATCACCAACAGCAACGCCCAAAAGCGCATCGTTTATCCTATTTTTTTTCATTGTTATTAGATATTTAGATACTTAGATTTAGAGATGCATAGATATTAAAACTCACCTACTCACAAATCACTCACTCACGAATCACTCACTCACGAATCACAAATAAATAATTCACAAATCGCCCAGTAAAAAATCCCTAGTTTCCATCAAAGCAAAACCAAGAAGATTTTCCCCGTCCCATTTACTAGGAAACAAAGCCCTATCATCATTTTGCGACATACCGATTCCCCAAATCTTATCATAAGGACTGGCTTCCACCAAAACCCTATCTTGAGTATTCAATAAAAATGCTTTTAAATCTTCATTTTGACCGAATTTATGAATATTTCCCTCTTTTACAATTTCATATTTATGATTATTCCAGATTTTAGAATCAAAATTCCTGACCTTTCTACCCAATTTTTTAGCCAAAGCAGGAGAACTGGCAGCTACGATTTCATCCAATACGGATTCGTCAAATAATTTTGCTTTACCAGCCATCATCCAATGTTCAGCAGAGCGGTATTCAATTCCATCTACAGTAAAAGGGTGTTCTTCCCACCACTGACTAAAGCATGATTTCGTAACACTTCCATCCTTGCTTGGGGTATGTCCCCAAAAGAAAAGATACTTAATATGATTCTCTTTTTCGGTTTGCTCATTGAGCCATTTTAAATTGTACTTCATTTTTCTTAGTTTTATATATAAACTAACTAATGCTTTTACCAATAGAAAAGTTCACATTAAGGTAAAAATATTTAATCAATAGAGGAATCAGTTACTTGAATGTATGACATTTCTCTAAGCCAAACATCCCTTTTTTGTAGGAATAGCCTAGTATGCAAAGAAATAAAATGATATTAAAAATAGCCCAATAAATAAGCTATGTCCAAGTCCAAATAATCCATTTTGCCGATTAATTTCTTCAATATTTCTATAAAGGACTGGATTTTATCGATGAATGAAGGGGTTTGTTTGTAAGCACTCTAATTACCATTAGTATAAAAACTAGGCTGCTTTCATCGAAATAGCCAAGAGAAAGCAATCTTAAACCCAACAATTCCATTATTTTTGTGGGAAATTGGCAAAAGCATTGATTTCGATCTTTTGCCAAAACAAAAAAACATACTACTAATACCTGTTGCGTTTTACGCAAATGGAATTAAACTTTATTTTGTCATATGGAATGGATCATTTTATTAATACTAATAATCATTGGACACATTGGCTTATATGGGATTTTCAAGAAACAGGATATTCCTGCTTGGAAAGCTTTTGTTCCTGTAATGGGTAAAATGGAATGGATGAAAATGCTAGGTTATCCTACGTGGAGAGTTGCATTATTATTCATTCCCATTGTCAATTTTTTCATTTATGCCGGACTCTTTGTCACTACGGCGAATAGTTTTGGGAAATTCACTTTCAAGGATCATTTCTTGGCGGTAGCTTTCGCACCATTTTATCTTTGTTATTTAGGATTCAGTAAAGCCGTGAAATGGGTTTCTCCGGGGGAAACTGATTTCCAAGCCTACAAGGAGAATTTAATGGCTGTCCAAAAATCCGGAGATAAGTACAAATTAGAAAAACTAAGAAAAAGTCCCTACCATAAACCCGCATGGAGAGAGTGGTCTGAAGCCATCATTTTTGCTGTTTTCGCAGCCACATTCATACGAATGTTTCTGATTGAGGCATATACCATTCCCACACCATCGATGGAGGGATCGCTTATGACGGGAGATTTTCTGTTTGTGAGTAAAATGAGCTATGGTATGAGAATGCCCAATACGCCATTACAATTGCCATTGCTACACAATAGAATTCCAAAATCAGAAAAGGAATCTTACTCAAGAGCAATAGAATGGCCGCATAGAAGATTGGGGAGTACCAGTGGAATAAAAGTAAATGACCCAGTGGTTTTCAACTTCCCGGAGGGAGATACGATAGTATTGCACAAGACCAACAAATTCAAGAGTTTACTTGGAGGCAGATATGACTATGGACATATCCTAGCAGGAGGAAGTGTAACAAGGAAACAATTGCATGACCCTAATTTATTCGAATTGGTTTATAGACCGGTGGATAGGAGAGACCATTATATCAAAAGATGTTTGGCAGTAGCCGGAGATGAATTGCAAATCGTAGATGGACAGGTAAAAGTGAACGGAAAAGATTTGGAAAATCCGGACAATATGCAATTTTTATATAAGGTTGTTACAGACGGACAACCAGAATCAAAAATAACAAGAAAAGCACTTTTGGATTTGGGAGTACATGCGGATGATATTAATGCTAGACATAATAATACGCCAGGATTAAACCAAAAACTATTACACATCAATAAGGAATCAGCGGAATATTTGAGGACGAGGAGAGGCGTTTTAGATGTGAGTAGGGTACTTAATGGAGATATCATTGCCGAATTGAATAAATTAGGGGCTGGATATGAAAATAAGAAAAAAGACCTTTTCCCTAGAGGCATAAAGAACGGATGGACATTGGATAATTTCGGTCCTGTAAAAATTCCGGCAAGGGGAGCGACAGTCAATATTTCACCTGCCAATATAGAAATGTACAGAAGAGTTATAGATGTGTATGAGGGAAATGATTTGGAAATCAAAAATGGAAAGATTTACATCAATGGAAAGGAAAGCAGCCAATATACTTTCAAGATGAATTATTATTGGATGATGGGAGACAATAGGCATAATTCAGAAGATTCGAGATATTGGGGATTCGTACCGGAAGACCATATTGTAGGGAAACCCTTATTCATTTGGTTCAGCCTGAAAAATGCCCAAATGAGCGGAGAAACAGGAGGGGTAAGATGGGATAGACTTTTCTCTTCCGCATATAAGTTCAAGGATTAACCCATTAGGGAATCTGATACAAAAGCATGATTATAAGTCTGTTCTGTGGTCACAGAACAGACTTTCTTTGACATTTAGCCAATAATATTGTAAATTTGGTATCTAAGTACAGGACAAAACTTAAAATTCCCGCCTTGTCAGGTGTTTGTTCACCTGATAAACCCTGGAAATATAGCGTGTGCGAGGTGAACAAACACCACGCACGGCAAGGTATTTACTTTTTGTCCTATATTTAGATTTGGGATATACAATAGACTATTATTATGGGAAACATAGTTGGAAAACAAATCATAGAGGAAGCAATAGAGGAATTACTTTATTCAAATGAGGGAGTGATCGTACCGGGTTTGGGTTGCTTTGCGAAACAATATAAGCCTGCCGGATTTGATTATGTCCAAGGGAAAATCTCCCCTCCATCCACGACATTGACATTCAATGAAAATCTGATTTTGGATGATGGGGTTTTAGTGGATTTCTTTTTGAAGAAAACGGGTTTGCCTCTGGATGTGACCAAGCAGCACATTTCTAATTATACCAAACATTGCAAGGAAACCCTTTCCAGGAAAGAGGTATTGTCGATTCCGAAAGTAGGACGTTTATTAAAAGATTATGAAATGAAAACTAAATTCATTTCTGATAACCATAATTTCAATACGGATACATTCGGATTACCTGAAATAAGTTATTATCCCATCATGCGTAATCTTCCCAAGCAGGAAGAAAAGGCAGTGGAACAAAATCAGACATCAGCAATTCCCCAAGCAAAATCTACCGGTAAATCGACGAATAATTTGCTTCGTATCGGAGCGCCCATAGCCTTGGCATTTATCGTAGTGGCAACAGTATTTTTCATTTATAACAATAATAATAAATCAAACGGCATCGCTTCCAATGGAGTAGATGAAGCTTCCAAATTGCCAGTCAATATCAGTCCGGTAGATAATATAGAAGATGATATTTATGTTGATGGAGAAGATTTGGATTATAACAATACCGGAACTACCGAGGATGAAACAATAGATAATGCTTCCGTAGCTGTTGATGAAGAAGAAACTATCTATGAACCTGAAACCGAAGAGCCAGTTGAACATATAAATCCAATAACAAAAAATAATTTCAGGGTTATATATGTAGGTCTGTTTGCCAAGCAAGATGGAGTAGATAGAACAACCGCTAAAATCGTAGAAAATGATTTCATCCCTTATACGGAAATAAATTCCAAAGGTTTGACTAAAGTGGGAGTAAAGGTAATGGAGGGTGAAAGTGCAAACGAAATATTACATAAAGTACAAGCTACAATTGAAAAAACAGCTTATTTAAAATAAGTAATTTTTTCAAAAAATATGATAATAAAAAAAGTCCCCAAGAATTTATTCTTGGGACTTTTTTTTTACCATGTTTTTCTATCTAATACTTGATGATTTTTTGAGAATAAATTTGTTCCGAAGAAATACTGATTATTAAAAAATAAATCCCTTTGGGCAAATGTGAAATATCTATTTCTTTATTGCCGGCAAAATCACTATTGTCCTGAATAATCAAATCACCTAATGAAGAAAATATTTTCAGTTCTTTTATCAAATGATTGTTTTCTCCGATTTCAATCCGCAATTTACCCTGGCTGGGATTGGGAAAAACTTTAATCGGATCGGATTTTGATATTTCTTGGATAGGAGTAATGAAACAGGAAGTGGGATGTGCTTGGAGTAGTAATTCTTCATTGTTATAATGGCAAAGAAGATAATAAGGGTAATCTGTAGAACAATACGCCCTAAAAGGATCGGTGTTTACCCCGTACATACTTCCGATACCTTCAATCCATCTATCAATATACGAATCAGGATGATACATATCATGAAGGTGTAATCTTTTTCGTTTTTCGCCATTGAGTAAACTAACGGAATCTATTTGGAAAACAACAATTTGGCAGTCATAATTTCCCCACAAATCCTCAATATTAAATGTATCTCCGACTTCTAAATTGAAATCATACATTAAGACTTCTTCTTGATTAAATTCTTTTAGAAATACCTTTTTAGTATTGGGTTCTTCCCTAATAAACTGAGGGATAAGTTGCCAGCTGGTATTTAGTGAATCGCTTGAGTAAAATACTTTTTTATAAGTGACATTATCTAAAGTCGTATCACCATCTATTTTAATTGAATGGCTGATGGTTGAGCCTTGCATACCTACAGTTAGGATGTTCCATTGATTTCCTTCATCAGTAATGTTTTGCGTGAAGCCATTAATGACAAAAAAAGTGCAGATGATAATGCTAAGAAAATTTTTAATACCCATGTTGTTTAAATTTTTAGGGTTAAATAAAATTTATTTCATTAGCAATATATGAAAGTACGTTTAGTAAAAATTTTAATTTTAACGCTATGACTTTTATCTGTCAAAAAAATATGTTAGGAACAACTTTTTAGCAGCCCGATTGAATCATTACAAGGTAACTTAACAGTGCTCAAGAATCAAATCCTTAACCGCTACAATCCATTTAGGATCATCATTCAGACTTTCTACCAAATCAATATGTTCACCGCCCATTTCTTGGAATTCTTCTAGGTATTCAACGCTGACCTCTATGGTCGTCTCCAAGCAATCCGCTACAAAAGCAGGACAGAAAACCAATATTCGTTTTGTTCCCTTATCAGCTTGTATTTTTAAGACATCACTCGTATAAGGTTTTATCCAAGGATCCTTACCCAAACGGGATTGGAAACAAGTAGTATAAGAACCTTCTTCCAAACCCAATTTTTCGACCAATAATCTAGTCGTTGCAAAACAATGTGCAGAATAGCAATATCTATTTTTGCTTGTCAAAGTATCACAACAACCATCTTTCAAGCAATGATTACAAGTATCCGATTTTTTGATTTGCCTTTCAGGCAGTCCATGATAGCTGAACAAAATATGATCGTAGGAAGAAATATCGAAACGTTGCGCATGTTCGACGAAAATATCAATCATCGGTTCATAGTCATAAAAGGAATTGATGAATTTCACCTGGGGAATATTCCACTCCTTGGACAAAACCCTCATGACTTCCTGTTGGGTGGAACCCGTAGAAGAAGAAGCGTAATGAGGATATAAAGGAAGCACGATTATTTCCTTCAAATCATGCGAGAGTAAATCTTTCACAGTACTTTCAATGGATGGGTTTTGGTACCTCATTCCCAATTTTACCACATAGTTGTCTCCAAGCAATTCCTGGACGCCATTTCTTAAATTTTCACCATAGATCTTTAGCGGAGAACCGTTTTCTGTCCAAAGCATTTGATAAATTTCCGATGTCGCCTTAGAGCGGAATGGAGCTATAAGTCCCCTTACGAGTAAATTCCTTTTAAGCCAAGGAACATCAATTACCCGCTCATCGAGTAGGAATTCTTTCAAATATTTATAAACATCCTTTCTCGAAGGAGAATCCGGAGTTCCCAAATTGATTAATAAAACACCTGTTTTCCCATCTAAAGCCATAGTGTATTGAAAATTTACTGTTTCTTTTTAAACTAAACACGTCTAAAATGAGAGTGTTCAAGAATGCTTTTAGCAATTCAATGCGAATTTACTAATTAATTCAAGTTTTGGATAAGATTCCTTTTACTAATGCAAGGATTATCTGTTTATGAATGATGAATGATTTCTAGAAATCACAATTTTACCCATTAAGAACATCTAAAGTAGCCATTAAAGTTGTGTTAAATGGGAAGAAATTTATAATTAAACTTAACATGACATAGGTATGGAATTACATATTATTAAATTTGCTAAACTGTTTTATTAAGAATCGTAAAAGACTGCAAATCAATATACCATCCAACTAATGCTAAATTTGACAAAAAATAAATGCCAAAATCGGACATATTTGTTAATAGTTATATGTATTAAAATTATATGGGATTGATTTTTTTACCACTTTTTTCCTAAGATTTCTTCTGTATCTTGCAGTTATGAGAGATTTTTTGATCAAGATTTCAAATAGAAAATTTATTGAAGGACAATTACAAAACCATTACAATATGATTCAATTCACCAGACATTCCATTTTGCTTTTCGTAGCAATATTATTTTCGTTTAGCATAAATGCACAAACGGAAAAAGTAGATAACAGCCCCACCCAATTCAAAAATCCGGGATGGTGGACATTCGGTATCAATGCAGGTTCTTCCTACCAATCCAGTGATGTTTGTAAAACTTTCCAAGGATGGGGTTTAGGCTTGACATTGGCTAAGAATGTTTATTACAAACCTAATTCCATGTTTGCATTTGACATTAGAGGTCGTTTATTATATGCCAACCAAATAGGAAGGGATCATGAAAGATCTTACGGATTAATGAATAACACCGCACTGAATGGAGGCGAAAGGGAATTCGGAGGATTGAGTTCCTTGGATTATTACGATGAAACAAATCCAGATCCAGAGGGAAGTTTTGTCTATGCCAACCATAGGACAGACTTGTTCGAGGTCGGTATAGAAGGTGTTTTGAATTTCAACCGTCTAAAGGAAAAGACGAATGTCATACTTAATCTTTATGGAGGTTTGAATTTGGATTGGTACAAAGCAAGGACGGATCAAGGTTTTGGAACGAATAGTTTATATGCTTATGAAACCATAAATGCAGATGGTGGAAGAAGTACCATTCTGAACGAATTGGATAATATGCGGGATGGCGATTATGAAACCGTCGGAGATGGACATAAGAATAGTTATGGAACATTGACATGGATGCCATCTGCCGGTGTGGAATTGGGTTATCAATTGACACCGAGATTCTCTATCGTAGCAGGACATAAGATAACATGGTCCAGAGCGGATATCATGGATGGGCAAAGATGGAATGATGATAATACAGCTACGGGAGATAATGATTTATATCATTATACGAATCTAGGATTCAGATGGGTAGTTTCTCCGCACACTTCTAATTTGGAACCTCCGATTATAGAATTTACACGTCCACGACCATTGCCACATACGACGACTCAGCAGAATATTAATGTATTGGCAGATGTCAAAAATCTATCAAGCGGAAATGATCTGAAAGCTACCTTGAATGGAGAACCTTTTTATGGCTTCACTTTCAATCCTAAATCGGAGAGTTTCTCAACGAACTTTGATTTGCAAGAAGGTAGGAATGAATTGACTTTGGTTGCCACGAATTTGGCTGGGCAGGATACTGAAACGGCAGTCATCATTTATACACCGAAATCGACTCCTAGCTCACCGACACAAAATCCTCCTGTAGTAAAAATAACCAATCCTTCCTCTCCGGGAATGGAAGTAAGTTCGCCAAAATATGATTTGACTTCTTCCGTAAGGAATGTAAATAACAAATCTGATGTCCAATTTATTTTTAATGGAAAGAAAACTAATAATTTCAATTATTCTTCATCCAAGAATGAAGTGACATCGACTTTGGATTTGGTAGAGGGCAGGAATACCATTAAAATCATAGGAACAAATAAAGATGGTAGGGGAGAAGATGAAACTTCAATTATTTATGAAAAGCCACCTTGTCCTAAACCGACTGTTTCTATTAATAATATAAGTAATCCGGTACCGGTTTCTGCGAATTTGGCAAGGAGTAATGTAAAAGCTACGATAAAGAATGTAAAGAGTAGAGGCGATATTAGAATGTATATCAATGGGGATAGAACGACTGATTTTACATATGTTGCTTCAAAAAATGAATTGACAGCTACTGTAGAATTGGAAAGAGGAAATAACAATATTAGAATTACTGCAAAAACAGAATGTGGTAGTGATGAGGATAAGGAATCAGTTAATTACCAAACAGCAAGTACGCCAACTCCAACGAATCCTACTACTCCTACTGCTCCAACTCCGCCATCCACATCTGTGAAGAATCCACCGGTTGTAGAAATCGTTAATCCGAATAACGGATATACGACTACCCAGAATTCTACTAATGTGAAAGCTGTGGTTAGGTATGTGACGAGTAAGAATCAAATTAGAGTCAAAATCAATAATGCATTGATGAATAATTTCAATTTCAATCAAGGAACAGGAATTGTAAGTTTTTCAGCAGCATTGAATAATGGTACAAATACAGTGAAAGTCATTGCAACAAATGCACATGGAGTTGCCAATGATAACATTGCTATTATTAAGCAAACAGCTACTAACAATCCAACGCCTACACCTACACCACCTGCACCCACTACACCTACGCCTGCTCCTTGTAATCAGCCCGTAGTCAAAATACAGAATGTAAATCAGTTGAATACTAATGCCAATGTTATCAATAATGAAATCGTTGGATTGGTTAAGAATGTAGATAGCAGGACCCAAATAAAATTAACAGTAAATGGTAAGCAAATCACGAATTTCACATTCAGTAATAATACAGATAAGCTAAAAGCTAAGGTGACATTGAAAAATGGCAATAATACGATTAAGCTTTCGGCACAGAATAATTGTGGCAATGATGAGGATAGCGAAAATGTAACTTTTATAGTTTCAACCCCTACACCCACAACGCCCACTCCTCCAACTCCAAGTACTCCTAAGCCGATAGTTAAGATAACTAAACCGGGAAGAGGAGCGACTACACAAGTAGCTAGCGCCCCGATTCAGGCAAATGTACTTCATGTAGGAGGGAAAAGTGATATTAAGTTTTTATTAAATGGGACGCAGACAACTAATTTCTCATATAATGCAAATACAGATGTCCTTACGGCAAATGTGAATTTAGTAGAAGGTACGAATAATATTAAGATTATAGGAACGAATTCTGCAGGTTCTGATTCTGATTCCAAATCCATTACCTATATTAAACCTACTCAGAAACAACCTCCGGTAGTAAACATTAATAAACCGGGGAACGGTCAGAAATTCATATCGAATTCCGCAGATTTGAAAGCTACGGTTTTGCATGTGAATTCTAAGAGTGGTGTTACTGTAAAAGTCAATGGTACTAAAACAACTAATTTTACATTTAATAATAATCTGGTGAGTGCCAAAATTACTTTGGTAAAAGGGAAGAATACCATTCAAGTCATCGGAAATAATTCTGATGGACAGGATCAGAAAACAGTATCGGTAACTTATAATAATACAGTTCGCCCTACGCCTACAAAACCGCAACCTGTCCCTGCTCCCATTGTCACGATTACCAAACCTATTAAAGCAGGGACAAAAGTGCTTAAGCAACTATACACTTTTACAGGAACGGTATTGAATGTAGTAGGAAAAGAGAAAGTGTCAGTTAAATTAAATGGAAAGAACGTACCATTCACATTTAATAATACGACTAAGAAAGTAACTTGTGTTACCCAGTTGATAAAAGGAAAGAATACCTTTAGTATTACCGGATTCAATGCTAGTGGAAAGGATTCTAAATCCACCAATATCATTTACGAAACCCGTACTGCTCCGAAACCAACGGTAAGTATAGAACTAATGTCATTGCCCGTTCCTACGTTCTCAAACCCGAATCCTTCAAATTGTAATGTAAAGGCAATTTCTACGAATGTACCATCTAAGAGTAATATTACGATCACTTCGAATGGTACAGAAATTACGAACTTTACATTCGATAAAGTAACAGGGGATATTGAAGCGGATATAGAATTGGATCCGGGGAATAATGTAATAAAAATAGAAGTTGAAAATGCTAATGGAAAAGCAAGTGATACCGGAGAAATTACAAGATAATAAATCCAGTTGTCAATAAAATAAAAAAGGTCTTTGATTTAATTATCAAAGACCTTTTTTATTTTACTTTCCTTCCCTTCCATTCGTATTTTTTAATAAAATTAGCAGCCATGCCAATAGTGAAAATATAAGTGGTATGCATGAATTGCGAAGAAATAAATGTGCTCATTAAATCTTTCCGTTCAAAAAATGAACTCATTTTTTTTAAGAAAAAATAATCTGAAATTCCTTTTCCCAATAAAATGAAAAATAAATTTACTAATAATAAATAAGGAAAAAAAACAAGGAAAATTAAGGAGGTGAAAAAATTAAAACAAGTAAAAAAAACAATGGCATTAATTAATAAAACCCTTAAGTCATCATAATCCGCATTTTTAGTAGCCCAACGTAAACGTTGATGATAAAATGATTTTATACTTGGCTTTGCTGCCGTAAAAACCGTGGCATTTTTATTTTTTAAAAAACCGATTTTATCAGGATGTTTTTCTGCAATTTTGTGCATGAGAAACATGTCGTCACCGGAAGCCTTGTCCTCGTTTCCTGAAAAACCATTTACTTCTTGGAATATTTTTTTTTCATAGGCAAGATTGGCACCATTGCACATTCTCATGAATTCATTTTGGATTCCTGCCGCTGTGACGCCCATCATTCCTATGAAATCCAAGGATTGGAATTTTTCAAACCTATTTTTTTCCTTATGGAAATTAACAGGGGCAGCAATCATTTTGTATTTTCCCGTTTCATAGAATGAAGCCAAATACAATAACCAATTTTCATCCATGACACAATCCGCATCCGTAGTTACAATTAAATCTCCGCTTGCAAATTGCATGGCAGTTTCTATCGCTGCTTTTTTAAAAGAATAAATTTTTGAGGAATCTATATGTTCGGAAAGGGGAACAATTAATTTATTTTCCAAGGAATGTTTTTCAATAATAGAAACCGTTTCGTCCTCAGAATGGTCATCTATAATAATGACTTGGAATAATTCCTTAGGATATTTTTGTGCTTGTAAAGCATCTAATAAATCCTTGATATTTTCTTCTTCGTTCCTTGCTGCGATTAAAATGGAAATTTTGGTAGCTCCCCGAAATTCATCTGGAATGTTCCAAGGAGAAATACTATCCCATGATTTTGAAGTATAACGAATTATTCCTACATAAGTAAGTGTGCAAATAACAGAAAATAATAGGAAAATATACACAAAATAAAATTAAGGAAATAAATAAATCCATAGACATGGTTATTGATTATGATAACGGGAAATATCGTTAATGAACTATGTCTATGGATTGTAAAACTATTGACTAATTTGCGTTTTACGCAAATGAATTATTTGAAAAACTCATCATAGGAATTATCCTCACTTCTTTTTACCTTAGGATCAATAGGCGGCAATTCTATCCTTACAGCTTCGTCATCTTCGACTTCTTCAAAATCAACATATTCATCATCAGGTATATCATTCTTTTTCGTGTTCCAAAAACTTTCCGCCTTGCTATTGTCGAATTTTTTCAACAATAAAGCCTTGGAAAAAAGATAAACGATTAAGAAAGGCATTAGCATAATGGAAAGCAATACCGCACCAATTCCCAAAACCCAATTATCCATGAATAAATTCCTAATGAATTTCCCAAAATCAAGATAAACATGATAATTGATGAATAAAGTGGCGATGGCTAAAACAGGCATTATCCACGATGCCAAAGCAAACAATCCTTTGAAAATAAAATATATCATGACGAGTGTAATCACTGTCATGATGATTCCCGAAAAGGGATTGAAATTTACTGATTTTCTATTGTTCAACATAAATATATTTGATGGTACATTCTTTATACCATTAAAAATAGAAAAAGGTTGGCACTAAATCAGTATCTCTTGACGAATCTATCATTTGAATCGACAAAAAGTCATATTTTTTAATTTAAAACGATCTTTTTGTTTTCTAATAAACTCCCTTTCTGAATCTGTATGATGTAATGTCCGCTTCCTAATCCGTTCATTTCAAGTCTGAATTCATTGTTGTTTACAATGTCCCAATACTTTACCATTCGACCATGTAAATCGAATAAGCGGACAGTAGCATTTTCGGAATTGCCTTCCAATCTTATATTTACATGGGATTGCACTATGGTAGGGTACAGGTTGAACCAATCTTTCTTGTCATGACTAACCGTAATGATATCAGAATATTCCTCACTAGCATCTTTATCTATTATTCTTAAACGATAGAAATTATTCCCCATTACCGCAGATTTGTGAACAAAGCCATAATCAACACTTTCCAAAGATTCCCCCATTGCTTGAACATCTGCAATGGACTTGAAATTCAGCCCATCCCGACTATGTTCCAAAACAAAATGGGAACTATTGCTTTCTGAAGTGGTAGTCCAAGTGATTTCGGATTGCAAATCCTCCAAGGCTTTTCCCTTGAATTCCGTTAACTCAACAGGTAGGAAAGTCGGACAGCCCACTGCTGCTGCTGAACCCCAAATATAAAATACATATTCAGGGTGGTCTATGAAAGGGTTCCTGTTTTTCTGGATGGAATAAACGGCATTGTTCCTATCTATTTCTTTTTGGCTTACGGGATCTCCCTCATGCCAATCCAATAAGGTTTGCAAAAGCCAAGGCTCATAAGCCGTATAGGCAATACCGTCCAATGCATCTGTATAATTACTTTCCCATCCTGCAATAAGGTTGTCATATCGAGTGGAAAAATATAAGTACATCCTAGCGAAATCACCTTTGTATTCGTCTATCGGTTCAAAAACCAATCCCGAATAACCGGTATGGGTACAATCCCCGACCTTGCTTCCATTCGCTGAAGTGAATCCGGCGGAGGGGTCAATGATACTCGTGCCATTGTTTTCGCCTAAGGGATAATTCCATTTAGCAGTATTCACAACCCTGTCCGATGGAACGACAAAATGGATGTCCGTATATTGGTCAACTGCGGTACTTCCTCCCCACCAAGATTTAGGAAAGGTATGTTCCCTATTATATTTTTCTCCTTCGAGGGCAGGGTCTCCAATATCCTGATCCACTCCGAAAGTGAATTGGTTGCCGGCACCCGTAGGGTCCGTACTGTACATTTCATTGACAATGATATTCGTACCCGTATTGTCCAGTTTTCTATCTGTGACATAAAAGGCTTCCCAAATATCATTAGTAGAACTGCTGGTATATTCTAGTACAGTATGGTCTTTGATATGGTTATACAATTCTTGCTTTAGGTCATAACATTTGTCCCCCCCTGCTATTGCGGTTTCGATAGGGGCATAATAATCTGCCGTTAATCTTACATCATCTATGCTCCAGCCTTGTGTTCCTGCTCCCGCACTTATATACCTGAAAGCCAGATAGACAGAACTGCCTGAAATGCCGCTTAAATCCAAGGAGCGTTGGAATAAGAAATAATCAACTGCATTATCAGTATCATTATTATATAAATCCAATGGGATTGCCGTCCATGTAGCGGCATCTATGTTGGCAGCATTGTAAGTCCCTGAAAAATCAGTGGAATACAATAAGGTCAAGCCTTCCATCCCGGTATTATTATCATATTCAAAAGAGAAATATTCCTTAGAATACATATCCAGGTTGAATGAGGGGGAAACGAGCCAATCTTCCTCATTGATTCCATCAGAATCATACAGTTCCATATAAGTCCTTCCGCTAAAAGTGTTGCAACTCCAATCATTCGCAGCAAAACTGTCAGAAGAACCTACGACGGGAGTCCAAGTAATACTGCCACAAGTATTGAAATCATCTGTATGGACGATAGTGTTCGCATGGATGAATCTGAGGCAGGGGAATATTAATACGATTGTAAATATCAATCTCATAAGTCTGATTTGGTATGATAATTTAAATTGCCTGATTTTTGCGGGAAGTAAATATAGGAATAGTATTTACATATTTTAATTAAAAAATATGTGTTTCTTATAATTTAGGCGAAATAAATTTTGGCAGGTTGGAATTAGGCTGGGTTTTAATTTGCCGTATCGGCGAATTGCATTTCATATAATTCTCTGTAATGTCCATTTTCTAACTTCAATAATTCTTCGTGTCTGCCTATTTCTTGGATTTTCCCTTGGTCCAATACCATGATTTTATCAGCATGTCGGATGGTAGAAAGTCGGTGGGCGATGATGATGGAAGTCCTTTTTTCTATGAGTTTTTCAATGGCATATTGAATAATGGATTCTGTTTCCGGATCTATGGAAGAAGTGGCTTCATCCAATATGAGGATGTCTGGATCAAATACCAATGCCCTCACAAATGAAATCAATTGCCTTTGTCCCATAGATAGGGTGGCACCTCTTTCCATGACTTGGTAATCATATCCGCTTGGAAGTTTTTCTATGAACTCATCTGCGCCTATGAGTTTGGATGCTGCAATGACATCTTCCCTGTTGATTCCGGTATCCCTCAATGTAATATTTTCCATAACTGTACCCGAGAACAAAAATACATCTTGTAATACCATTGCTATTCTGCTCCTTAAGGCAAATAATTCATATTCATGAATAGGAGTGCCATCTATTTTTATATTGCCTCCATTGATTTCATAAAACCGATTGAGGATATTGATAATGGTGGTTTTTCCGGAACCCGTACTCCCTACTATTGCCATCGTCTTGCCTGCATCTAGTTGGAAACTAATATTTTTCAATACCATATTAGTATTGTCATAGGCAAAATCCACATTATTGAATGTTAAATTTCCTTGGAGTTTATCCGGTTTTATTTTTCCATTATTGTCAATATTGGAATCATTATCCAAAACACCGAATACCCGGTCTGCAGCTACCAATCCCATTTGTAATGTGTTGAATTTGTCAGCCAACATTCTTATAGGTCTGAACAACATTCCTAGATACAAAGGAAATGCTACAAGTAATCCTATGCTCACATCGCCACTTAAAACACCTTTCGCTCCCCACCATATCATCAGTCCCAATGAGGATGCGGAAAGGATTTCCACTACGGGAAAGAATATGGAATAATATAGAATGGTATTCAGATTGGCTTGGGTGTATTCCCTATTGATCTCCTTGAAGTTTTTCAGTTCCTCTTCTTCTGCATTGAAAATCTGAACGATTCTCATTCCTGTGATTCTTTCTTGTAGGAAAGCATTCATTTGGGAAATTTGGGTTCTTACAATCTGATAAGCCGCTTTTACTTTTTCCTTGAAAATATATGTGGCAATAATGAGAAGCGGAATGGTAATCAGACAAATCAGTGTCAGTTTCCAACTGGTATAAAACATTACCGCCAAAACAACAACAAGGGCTAGTAAATCCGCTATGATGGTAATAACTCCTTGGGTGAAGATATTATTAATGGTTTCAATGTCATTAATGGTTCTCGTTGTGGATCTTCCTACGGGAGTCGTATCAAAATAAGTGAGGCGGAGACGTATGATGTGGCGGAAAACCTTTACCCTCAAGTCTCTGATGACGGATTGCCCCAGAAGATTCGCCGAGAAAATGAAACTGTATCTTAGAAAGGCTTGTAGCATCAGAACAGCTATCAATACCATTATCATTCGTATTAACCCTTGAAAGTCGTAGTCCAGTATATGATGATCGACGGTATATTGGATGAGATAGGGACGAAGTACTGCGACGGGTGCCAGTATGATTGCCAAAAGTGCTGCTACAATAAAGGTTAGGCGGTAAGGTCGGGTGAGAGAAAGAACTCTTCCCAATAATATGAGATCCAACTTGTTGCTCGATACTTTTTTCTCCATGCCTACATTCTAACAAAGAAACACCTCTAAGGGTTCGTGGAGCAAAGGTAGTTCTTTTCATTGATTCTTACATTTTTCCCTCATCAGCAAAACTATAAAATCCTTTTTCGGAAATAATTAGGTGATCGAGTACATTGATTTCCAAATGCTGTCCGGCGGATTTGAGTT
>JAHDHJ010000053.1 GCA_020631375.1 Saprospiraceae bacterium
TACAGTTCTCAATCCGAAAGATACTTGGAAAGATAAAGTTGCATATGATGCTAAGGCAAACGATTTGGCCCGTAAATTCAATGACAACTTCAAACAATTTGAAGATCAGGCAAATGCAGAGATCATATCTGCTGCGCCCAAGGTAGTTGTAGGAGCTTAAGCTAGCTCATATTACATATTAATTTTAAGCAAAAAAGCCTTTCTGAATAAATTCAGAAAGGCTTTTCAATTTTTTATGTCTAAAAAAACGAAAGTGGGAAATTTGGGACGTTTCCTCAAAAAAGCAATTAAAGATTAAAAATAATTTGTTTTAAAACTCAAAAATATTGAAAACAATGCTTATCTTAACAAACAATTGAAATAAATAGTTTATAATTAAAATGAAATCCATCATTTTTTTCATCAAACGGTGGGAAAAAGTGGAAAAATTGATCCAAATGTGTTTATATTGCACCTAAATTGAGCGACGAACGAATAAATGCAACAATTAATTGGTGAATATGAAGTAAAGTTGGATGCAAAAGGACGCTTCCGACTACCTTCCCAACTTATCCGACAATTGGGTGAGATGGATAGCCACCAATTTGTCATTAACCGAGGTTTTGAAACACATTTGACACTATATCCAAGAAGCGTATGGGACGGGCTCGTCGCTAAAATGGATAAAAAGCTAAGTGTTTTCAAAGGCAACCAGAGGAAATTCATCCGGTACTTTTACAGAGGTGCCACAGAATTGCTTCTTGATGGTTCAGACAGATTGTTGCTTCCGAAAGGGCTACAAGAATATGCAGGAATCAAAAAGGACATGGTGCTATTCTCTTATAGGGATAGGATCGAAATTTGGTCCAAAGATGAATACGAGAATATGATTCAGGAAGAACCCGAGGATTTCTCAGGATTTACTGAAATTGTAGCAGGGGACATAGAACTTGATCTTTAGAGTTAAAACCACACAATGAATTATCATGACCCTGTCATGAAAGCCGAGAGCGTAAAAGCTCTCGGCATTCAATTAGGAGGTACTTATGTAGATGCCACTTTTGGAGGAGGAGGACACTCCCGTGCAATACTCGAAGATTTGGAAGGGTCAGGCAAACTTTTTGGTTTCGACCAAGATGATGATGCAAAAAGCAATGTGCCTAATGACGGGAATTTCATTTTCATTGACAGCAATTTCCGATTCATAAAACAGTATCTCAGACTCCATGGAGTCAGGGAAGTAGATGGCATCCTAGCAGATTTGGGTGTTTCATCTCATCAATTAAATGAAGCCGAAAGAGGTTTTTCATTTCGCTTTGAAGCGGAATTGGATATGAGGATGAATCAGAATGCTGACATATCCGCCAAAGAAGTGATTAATGAATATAAGGAATCAGACTTGGTTCGGGTTTTTAGCGAATATGGCGAAATCAGAAACTCTAAAACCTTGGCAAAGACCATCGTTACAGAGAGAAGATTAAGAAAAATAGAAAACAGCCAAGACTTTATCAATATGATAGGGGCTGATGTCCGAGGAAAAAGGAATAGGTATTTGGCTCAAGTTTTCCAAGCCATCAGAATAGAGGTGAATGATGAGATGGGTGCTTTGAAAGATTTTTTAACAGAATCTCTTGAAGTCTTGAAACCGGGAGGAAGGTTGGTTTTCATATCCTACCATTCCCTAGAGGATCGTTTGGTTAAGAATTTCCTGAAATCAGGAAACTTTGAAGGAAACCAAATCAAGGATTTCTATGGAAACATAGAGCGTCCTTTCAAATTAATAACAAAGAGGGCTATGGAACCTTCTAAAGAAGAAATAGAACTGAATCCCCGTGCGAGAAGTGCAAAAATGAGGGTTGCAGAAAAGAAATAGATGGCTAAGAAAAAAAATAACGTACTGGACTTCGCCTCTTTGGGCACTCCACTCGCAAGTATCATATTGAAGAACTTGCCCTACGTCATTTTTTTAGGATTCCTTGGAACCATATATATAGCCAATGTCCATTATGCTGAAAACACCATGAGGGAAATCAAACAATTAGAACGCCAGATTTCCGAACTCAGATGGCAGTACATGGCAGCAAAATCCGACTTGATGTATAAAAGCAAACAATCGGAAGTCCTGAAAAGAGTCGAATCTATGGGTTTGAGCGATTCAGGTAAAAAAGCAAAGAAAATTGTCGTCAAGGAAATTGGCAATAAAAAGAAAGATAGTTAATCCAAGTCGATAATATTCGATTTGAATTCAGTTAATACACATGCAAATAAAAAACGAAATACTAGTACGTATTTATATTGTGCTTTCAGTCATTGTACTGTTTGCACTAGTCGTTTTTATGCAAGCAGTCAAGGTCACGCTATTCGAAAAAGAAAAATGGCTGGATAAATCCGAACAATTTCATTTCGATTCAAAGAAAATAAGCCAGGAAAGGGGGAATATCCTTTCCCATGACGGCAGCCTACTTTCTACCTCCCTTCCATATTATGATATCCGTTTCGACCCTCTGACACAGTCCATCACCGATGATGTATTCAGAAAGCATCTTGACTCTCTGGCTTGGTGCTTATCCACTTATGTAGATCGCACCTTCACTCCCGGAGGCATGCGCCAAAAACTAAGGGATGCCAGATACAATGGGGACAGATATGTCCTGATAAAAAAAGATGCCAGCCACCTCGATCTAGAAAGAATAAAGAAATTCCCTCTTTTCAACAGGGGAAGATTCAAAGGAGGATTAATTGTAGAAAAAAAGCCTAAAAGGGATCGTCCTTTTGGGATTTTGGCACATCGTACTATCGGTTATATCCGTGAGGGTGCAAATCCGGTAGGACTCGAAGGGCGTTTTGACAAAACCCTTGGAGGAGAAGCGGGGGAACGGCTCATGCGAAAAATCAAAGGACTGAATGGAGAAACCATCTGGATTCCAGCCGATGATTATACCTATAATGTAGAAAGTGGCAAAGATATAGTAACCACAATAGATATAAATCTACAAGACATCACACAGCAAGCATTACTCCGTGGTTTGCAAAAAAACGATGCAGAATTCGGAACCGCTATCATGATGGAAGTGGAAACCGGTGCTATCCGGGCTATCGCTAACCTCGGAAGAACCGAAGAAGGCTGGTGGGAAAAATTCAATTATGCCATAGGGCAGCCCATAGAACCCGGTTCCACTTTCAAATTGGCATCGGCTATGGCATTATTGGAAGATGGTTTGATAGATTTGGATGATACCATACAAATCTATAAGGGAAAACACGAATTCTACGAAGAGGAAATGGTAGATGCATCTTATCATGGTTTGGAAGAAACAACTTTCCGCCATGCTTTTGAAATTTCTTCCAACGTTGGTATTGCTTTGACAGTAGATGAGAAATACAAGAAAAAACAGATAGATTTCGTAAATCACTTAAAGGATTTCAATCTAGATTTAGCAACAGGAATCGAAATAGATGGAGAAATAGCTCCTTACATAAAAGAACCCGGGAACAATGAAGATGACTGGAGTGGAATCACATTACCTTGGATGTCTATCGGGTATGAACTTACACTTACTCCTTTACAATTATTGACTTTCTATAATGCTGTCGCCAATGATGGACGAATGATGAAACCATATCTAGTTCAAGAAATTGTACAGTATGGAGAAACAAAAACCGGTTTCAAGCCAACAGTAATTGATAAAAGTATAGCCAAGCCTTCCACAATAAAAAAAGCAAAAGAACTCTTGGAAGGTGTGGTAGAAAATGGAACTGCTAGAAAACTAAAGACTGAGATATATTCCTTTGCAGGAAAAACAGGTACAGCCCAAGTCAATTATTCTAAAAGAAAGGGCATGAAACTGACGCACCAAGCATCCTTCGCCGGATATTTTCCGGCAGACAATCCAAAATATTCCATCATCGTGGTCATTGACGATCCGAAACAAGGAAGTTATTACGGAAGCGATGTTGCAGGTCCGATATTCAGGGAAATAGCTGACAAAGCATATTCCTCTAAATTTGAAATCCAACCTCCTATGAACAAGGAGGAAAAACCGGGATGGAGGACGTACAGTCTTCCCGATTTGAATGTCGGAGCAAAGGACGAATTAGCCTTCCTCCTCAATGATTTGGAAATTCCATTCACAGATAATTCTACAAATCAAGAATGGTCAATAGTAAGGTCGGCAAAAGATACGCTAAGCTTACAATCTAGAAATATCAATACCGAAACCATACCCAATGTAAAGGGAATGGGTTTAAGGGATGCCATATTTATATTAGAAAACAAAGGCTTGAAAGTAACCGTATCCGGTTATGGAAAAGTAAAAACACAATCCGTTCCTCCGGGACGAAAAATAGAAGGTCAAATCGTCCATTTGACAATGAGTTAATGAAAAAGTTGAAAAACATATTAAGCCATGTCCAAGTTTTGGAACTCATCGGAAAAGATGATATCCAGATACAAGGTCTTGCCATAGATTCACGCAAGGCAAAGGACGCTTATGCTTTCATTGCCATAAAAGGAACATTGACCAATGGTCATGAATACATAGATGCCGCCATTAAAAATGGTGCTTCCGCAATTATCTGCGAAGAACTCCCCACTAATCTAATTGACAATATCACATATTGTAAAATTCAGAACTCAAAGGAGGAAGCAGGTAAAATTGCCGCAGAATTCTACGAGCATCCATCCCATAAACTAAAATTGGTAGGAGTAACAGGTACAAATGGCAAAACCACAACAGCTACCCTACTCTATAATCTATTTACAACACTAGGTTTCAAAGTAGGACTACTTTCTACTATTGAAAATAAAATAGGGAATGAAATCATTCCAGCCACGCATACCACGCCCGATGCTATCAGTTTGAATGAATTATTGGATGAAATGGTAGTAGCGGGATGTGAATACGCTTTTATGGAAGTCAGTTCCCATGCCATAGATCAAAGAAGAATAGCCGGAGTAAAATTCCAAGGAGGAATTTTCACCAATCTTTCTCATGACCATTTGGATTATCATCAAAATTTCCAAAGCTATTTGGAAGCAAAGAAGTTATTCTTTGACGAACTTCCAAAAACCGCTTTCGCATTGACAAATGTGGACGACCGCAGAGGAAATGTCATGCTCCAAAACAGCAAGGCAAAGAAATATCCATATGCACTGAAAAAAACTGCAGCCTTTAAGGCAAAAATCATAGAAAATTCTCTCGCAGGACTACAATTGGATTTGGACGGAACAGAATTTCATGGTCGCCTTATCGGCGAATTCAATGCATACAATTATCTCGCAGTTTATGGTACTGCCATGTTATTAGGCATGGATCGGTTTGAGGTGCTTACAGCATTAAGCAACCTTGAAACAGCTGAAGGCAGATTCGATTATTACTTTTCTGAAACATCGGGAAAAACAGGCATAGTCGATTATGCCCACACGCCCGATGCATTGGAAAAAGTCTTGGCTACCATTGACAAATTAAGACGAAAAAGCAGCCAAGTACTTACAGTGGTCGGATGTGGTGGAGATAGAGACAAGACAAAACGCCCTATTATGGCTGATACGGCCTGTACATATAGCAATCGAGTGATACTGACTTCGGATAATCCAAGGTCGGAAAAGCCCGAAACCATTATTGAAGAAATGGAAAAGGGAGTAAAAATCACTGACAAGGCAAAAGTACTTAGTATCACAGATAGAAAACAAGCAATAAAAACCGCTTGTGCCTTGGCACAAAGAGGTGATATAATCCTGGTTGCTGGCAAAGGCCACGAAAAATATCAGGAAACAAATGGTGTGAGACGACCATTTGATGATAAGAAAATATTAAATGAATTCCTAAAGGCAGTTTAGCCAATAGGAAAGAAGATGGCAGCAGTATCGATCGGCAATCCTCGTCTCCTTTGTTCGTTGCTCAATATCATATCTTTCGAGATTTCGATTGGTATTGCTCCATATTTCAAAAATCATTCTACTGAATGACCATAGGCAAAAGAGCCTTTTATTCAGTAATTACTATACAATCAAAATGAAAAATAAATAATGCTCTACTACCTATTTGAATGGTTGGAAAAGTTCGACTGGACAGGGGCTGGTGTATTTCAATACATCACATTTAGGGCATTGGCAGCTATCATCATTTCACTGACGATATCCGTAGTTTTTGGAGGAAGAATCATTAAGTATCTCCAAAGGATGCAGGTCGGCGAAACGGTGAGGGATTTGGGTCTGGATGGACAAAAAGAAAAACAAGGTACACCGACTATGGGTGGTATCATTATCATTTTATCCATTCTGGTTCCCTGCCTATTGCTGGCAAAACTTGACAATATCTATATTATCCTAATGATAATTGCCACCGTCTGGATGGGTACGATTGGATTCCTTGATGATTACATCAAAGTATTCAAGAAAGACAAAGAAGGATTACAGGGCAGATTCAAAATCTTAGGGCAAGTAGGACTGGGATTACTAGTGGGATTGGTCATGTATATGAGTGATGAAATTGTAGTTGAAGTAAGTGCTAGTGGTGATAAGAAGATATCCGAATATGAAGTAGTTGAATATAAAAAGAAAGCAATAGGTGATGGTTTGGATACAGTTCTTATGGCAAATGTAAAAACCACATTGACCAATGTGCCATTTTTAAAAGGAAATAATTTCGACTATGCAGATATACTTCCTTTTAACAATAGCCAACGAGTAGGCTGGATCATATTCATTCTGCTCACTATTTTCATCATCACTGCCGTATCCAATGCAGCAAATCTGACAGATGGAATAGATGGCTTGGCGGCAGGAACTTCGGCTATCATTGGTGCGACATTAGGAATATTTGCCTACGTCTCCAGTAATACCATATTCTCAGAATACCTGAAAATATTGTATTTACCGGGAACAGAGGAATTAGTCATATTCATAGCTTGCTTCCTTGGAGGATGTATAGGATTCCTTTGGCACAATTCATTCCCCGCCCGTGTATTTATGGGAGATACGGGAAGTTTGGCCATTGGTGGAATCATAGGTGCATTGGCAATATTGCTAAGAAAGGAACTATTGATACCTATATTTTGCGGAATTTTTCTAGTGGAAAACTTATCCGTCATGTTACAGGTAGGATATTTTAAATATACCAAAAGAAAATATGGTGAAGGAAGACGAATTTTCAAAATGTCCCCCTTACATCATCATTATCAAAAACTAGGTATGCACGAATCCAAAATCGTAACCCGATTCTGGATAGTAGGAATACTACTCGCAGTCCTAGCGATAATAACTTTGAAAATTAGATAAAGAAGGGATATGGATAAGAATCTAATCTCTATTCTAGGAGCAGGAGAATCCGGTGTAGGTGCCGCTATCCTTGCCCAACAAAAAGGCTTCGAAGTCTTTGTCTCAGACTTCGGAAACATAAAGGAAAAATATAAACAGAAACTAAAAAACAACAATATTCCCTACGAAGAAGGGAAACACACAAAAGAAAAGATATTGGCTTCAAAGGAAGTCATCAAAAGTCCGGGGATTCCTGACAAAGTTGCTTTGGTAAGAGAAATCAAACAACAAGGAATTCCGATAGTGGACGAAATAGAATTTGCTGCGAGGTACACGGATGCTAAAATCATCGCTATTACCGGAAGCAATGGCAAAACCACAACAACGATGTTGACCCATCACCTATTGAAAACAGGGAACTTCCCTGTAGGATTGGCGGGGAATATCGGATACAGTTTTGCCGAACAAGTTGCAACGCAGGAACATACTTACTATGTCTTGGAACTAAGTAGTTTTCAATTGGATAATATCCATTTGTTTCAGCCCAGTGTAGCAGTGTTACTCAACATAACACCAGACCACATGGACAGGTACGATTATAAACTCGAAAACTATGTAAATTCCAAGCTTCGCATTATTAGAAATCAATCTGGGGGGAATGATTTCATTTATAATTGTGAAGATGAGAATCTATTGGAGGCTCTCGGTCGGACAAAGGTCAGATCGAGAGTCCATCCAATAAAAAAAGGAAACTTCGATGGAAGATTCCTTACACTAGGCGAAAGCCGATTTGATACGCAGACATTTTGCTTGAAAGGTGAACACAATATGTTCAACGCCACATGTGCCATACAGGCAGCCAAGATAGTGGGTGTGACTGACGAAATTATCCAGAAAGGTTTGGATACTTTCGTTAATGTTCCCCACCGTCTTGAAGTGGTAACGGAAATCAATGGTGTCCAATACACCAACGATAGTAAAGCCACTAATGTGGACGCTACATATTACGCCTTGAAAGCACAAACGAAATCCATAGTATGGATTGTCGGAGGAACTGATAAGGGCAATGATTACTCACCCATACTTCCATTAGTGGAAGAAAAGGTGAAAGCCATCATTTGTCTCGGAAAGGATAATTCCGTGTTGCAGGAAACCTTTTCCCCTTTGGTGAAAATCATCGAAGAGACATTCAGCGCCGAAGAAGCCGTACAGCGAGCCGAGATTTATGCAGAAACAGGAGATGTGGTACTACTATCCCCTGCTTGTGCAAGTTTCGACTTGTTCAATAACTATGAACAAAGGGGCGACCTTTTCCGAAAGGCTGTCCTTGAACTAAAAAAACGTAAAGAAAACCCAGACTAGCAAAAACTGGTTTGGGGAAAGTATTGAAACATGAAGAGGAATATTAATCTTCTGAATGAATCATACTTTTACTTATTGTGATGTAAATATTTGGACAGGACAAAGCCAATATTATGTTTTTGAGATGCGATTGAGTATGAATTTTTTATCTCAAAATCTAAATATCTATAAATCCGAACATCTATTTTTCGCAATTAAATTATGAGATTATGGCCACATTTGGTACAAGGCTGTTAGCGGAGCTTAGAGGCGACCGGGTAATTTGGACGATTGTCCTATTACTTGCTGTTGTTTCTGTTCTTGCTGTATATAGTTCCACAGGAACTATAGCTTATCGCCAAGGTTGGGGTACGGAAGGTTACCTCATCAAGCACTTCGCCATACTCGTAGGTGGACTCGGTTTGACATATATATGCTATTTGACGCATTATATGCAATATTCCCGTTCTGCTCCCTATCTCTTACTCATTTGCATTCCCTTACTGATGTACACCCTTGCAATGGGTACCAATATCAATGATGCAAGACGTTGGATAACGATTCCCCTATTGAATCTATCTTTCCAAACATCTGATTTCGCGAAAGTGGCACTCATCACATACGTGGCAAGGGTCATTTCATCCAAGCAGGAGTATATCAAAGATTTCCAAAGTGCATTCATGCCCATCATACTTCCCATCATCATCATTTGCGGACTCATAGCGCCTGCCGATTTATCTACCGCATTGCTATTATTCATAGTCTGTATGCTCATGATGTTCGTAGGAAGAGTGGCATTGAAATATATAGGTTTATTGCTTATGCTTGGCGTAATGCTATTTGCATTCCTCATCATCCTAGGTGATTTCGCACCGGATGTCGTCCGTTCCAATACTTGGAAAAACAGAATGATTGAATTCCGTACCAACCCAGAAGGAGGAGAACAAGTACAACAAGCAAAAATCGCTATGGCAAGAGGCGGTGTCTTTGGAGTAGGACCAGGAAACAGCATTCAAAGGAATTCATTGCCATCGGCATATTCGGATTTCATATTTGCCATCATCATAGAAGAATATGGCCTTTTCGGAGGCTTCATCATCATAGGATTGTACATATTGCTATTTTTCCGCTGCGTCCGGCTGATAACCCGAAGCCCCAAAGCATTTGGAGCGATGCTGGTACTTGGTTTGGGTATGCTATTGGTCATACAAGCATTGGCGAATATAGCCGTATCTGTAAACCTCGTACCCGTAACAGGATTGACATTACCACTCATGAGTATGGGGGGAACATCATTACTGTTCACCAGTATAATGGTAGGCATGATACTCAGCGTAAGCAAATACATAGAGCAATTGGCACAAAATGATGATGACGAAACAAACGATGTACTATAAATCCCCCTCTTTTTTGAGGAGAGGGAGGAAATGAAAATTTCCCCCTCTGAAAAGAGGCTATAGAAAACATCACAATATAAATTGCCCTCTCTAGAGAGGCTTAGGGGAAGGAAAGCCCCAGTATTTTATTTATTAACCAAAGTTGCGTATGACGCAACCAACAGATATTAGTATTTAAACCTTAGCACCTGGATTTATAATGGTTTTCTACGAAAACCATCCGATTAATACGAAAAGTCTAATGTCTGAATACTAACATCTAAAATCTGTTGCGTTTTACGCAACTTGAACGAATTAAAAAAATGAGATTCATTATCAGCGGAGGAGGCTCAGGCGGACATATTTTTCCCGCCATTGCTATCGCAAACGCCCTAAGGCGTAAGCGACCCGAAGCTGAATTCCTTTTTGTAGGTGCTGAAGGAAAAATCGAAATGGAAAAAGTCCCAAAAGCGGGTTATCGGATAGAAGGGCTTTGGATAAGCGGTTTTCACCGCCAATTGACATTAAGGAATCTGATGTTTCCATTTAAGTTGATACACAGTATGTGGAAAGCTGCTAAAATAGTAAGGAAATTCAAACCTGATGCCGTAATAGGCACAGGTGGTTTCGCCAGTGGTCCTACCCTACGGATGGCTTCGGGCATACCTACTATTTTGCAAGAACAGAACAATTATGCTGGTATGACCAATAAACTATTGGCAACAAAGGCAACAAAAGTCTGTGTAGCTTATGACAATATGGAGAATTATTTTCCAAAGGAAAAAATTGTCCTTACGGGCAATCCTGTTAGGCAGGATATTTTGGATTTAAAAGGAAAAAAACAAGAAGGATTGGACTATTATGGCATGGATGCCAATAAGAAAACCATCCTAATCATAGGAGGAAGTCTAGGAGCGAGGACTTTGAACCACAGTTTGAGGGATGCTAAGGATTTGCTTGCCGCCAATCCTAAGATCCAAGTGCTTTGGCAGTGTGGTAAAATCTATTTTGAGGAATTCAAAAACTGCGAAACAGCAAATTTATCCAATGTCAAAATCTCTATGTTCATTGACAGAATGGATTTGGCATATAGTATGGCCGACCTTATTATTTCTAGGGCGGGAGCGATTTCCATTTCCGAACTTTGCTTGGTCGCCAAACCGGTGGTGCTAGTACCATCACCCAATGTAGCAGAAGACCATCAGACCAAAAATGCAATGGCTTTGGTAGAAAAAGGAGCAGCTGTTCTTGTTGAAGACAAAAACGCTAAGAAAACTTTAATACAAACAGCTATCACGACATTGAACGACAATACGTTATCCCATAGATTAATGGAAAACATCAAGCAACTTGGAAAACCGAATGCGGCGGACCATATTGCCGATGTTATTTTGGAACTTGTAAAAAATCATAAGGGATGAGATTATTAATAATTATCGTAACAATGGCTTTCGTCCAAACAATCAATGCACAACACATTGATTCAATTTTGGCAAAACTGAACCAACCTATCCAAGAAGGTATTGAAAATACCATAACGGAAATGTTTGGGGAACAAGATACCATTTTCACTGAAACGGATTCCTTTATTCTTTTCACTACACCGGATATGGTTTGGGCAGAAGTGGATACAGTAGAATACCGCTATAATGAAATGACTGAATCTTATAGGGAATGGAATTACAATGGAGATGAATTATCCGAAGCGATGGCAGTTGTTTACCTAGCCGATAAAAGAACCGGTAAACCAATGGATTCCGAATCCAAGCAATATTGGGTCATGACGACCACCATTGATGAAGAAAATTTTGAAATCAGTTATTTCGAGGATGTCATTGCTTGTCATATTTGTGGAATGGGAGGAGGGGAACCAGATATTTCTGTCCTCACAAAAGAGAATAAGATAGAATTGGTAGAAGTAAGGGAAACTGGAGATTACATCTTGAATGATGAATATAAATTAGTCTTTGAAGAAGGTGCCTTATTGGTAGAGAACCATATTTCAGCCATTTATCATAGCCCGACAGAAAATGTCTTTTCTTCTGAAATAGACAGAAAGACCATGATGGAAGTTGAGATTTATGAGCCGAATGGAGGAGAAGAAGAAAAATTCCGCCTAGCTATCATGCCCGCAGAAATGGCAAAGAGAATAACTGTGGACGGAATTCTAGATGAAAAAGAATGGAACAAGGATCATAAAATGAATTGGAGACCAGTGCATTCTACCCTTACCGGAGAAAAACACACCATGAATGATTTGTTCGCCAAATATAGTATCTCTTGGAATAAGGGAAATATCTATATCGGTTTAAAAGTAAAAGATGACAAACTCGTTCCGATGGAAATCGGGAGTAATGAAATCCTAGGAGACCACCTTAAAATCGATTTGAATCTAAATAGATATCGAGTAAGTAAAGGTCAATTTGTCAGAGGAGATAAGAAATCCATTTCATTGGCAATCGGTTTTGATAAACTAGGGCTTGCTTCTGTCATTGATGCTAAATCAGGGCAAAAATTGGAAGATGTGAAAGTCGTTTTTGTTAGGAATAAAGAAGCGGGAGGCTATGATGCAGAAATCCAATTATCCACTTCCACGATTAAGAGATTACTTGGAGACAAATCAAAAGGTAGTGCTTTAAAAGTAGGAAGAAGTATGAATTTCACCATTAGCGTAGCAGATGCAGACGACATGGAAACAAAAGAAATCAAACACATAGATGCTTCTTCCAGAATGGATGAAGCCATACCATTCCAAATGGGAAAAATAGAATTATTCAAGGAATACAGAATGAGGACTCTTGAAGAATTAAAAAGATAATGAATTTAAAAGACATACATAGCGTTTACTTCATCGGAATCGGTGGCATAGGCATGAGTGCCTTGGCTAGGTATTTCCGTATGTTAGGTAGTGATGTTCATGGATATGATCGGGTAGAATCCCGTATCAGCCGTGAATTGACAAACGAGGGTATGGACATTCATTATGAAGAAGA
The DNA here is from genome assembly GCA_020631375.1 of Saprospiraceae bacterium. GTDB lineage: Bacteria > Bacteroidota > Bacteroidia > Chitinophagales > Saprospiraceae > JAHDCE01. The sequence continues at coordinate 12,948 of JAHDHJ010000053.1, forward strand.
CATTAATGCTATTCCAAACAATGTTGATTTGGTTATCTATACACCCGCCGTCCCTGATTCGCATAAGGAATTGGCATGGTTCCGTGAAAACGGATACCCCGTTTTGAAACGGGCAGAGGTTTTAGGTATTATCAGCAGGAATAAGAAAACCATAGCAGTAGCCGGAACACATGGCAAAACCACAACTTCGACCATCATCACACATGTATTGAGGACTGGAGGAGTGGATTGCACAGCATTCCTTGGAGGCATTGCTAATAATTATCAGTCGAATTTCATATTCGGTAAATCAGAATGGGTTGTGGTGGAAGCGGACGAATTCGACCGTTCTTTCCTCCATCTATCCCCTTTCTTTTCTATCGTGACTTCCACAGATGCCGACCATTTGGATATTTATGGAAATCATGATGAATTGAAAAAAGGTTTCGTGGCTTTTGCCCATAAAACCCATCCCAAAGGAAAGGCATTCATCAAATCCGGATTGGATTTACCATCCAATAATCAAAACATTATTCATAATGCCTACGGTTTGGAACAAGGTAAAAACCTTGCCCATAATATCCGAGTAGAAAACGGGTACTTTGTATTTGATTTTAAAAATGATAAAATCGAAATCAAGGATATACTTTTCACATTGCCCGGAAGGCATAATATAGAAAATGCTACCGCAGCGATTACAGTTGCCTTGGAACTGGGCGTGAAAGCCGAAAAAATAAAAGAAGCCCTCGCCAATTTCAAAGGAATTTGGAGAAGGTTTGAATATGTAGTGAGGAGAAAGGATTTTGTATATATAGACGATTATGCACATCATCCATCAGAACTGAATGCTGCCATCAATGCTGCTAAGGAATTGTTCCCATCCGAAGAAATCACAGGGGTTTTCCAACCTCATTTGTATTCTCGGACAAAGGATTTTTCCCAAGGTTTTGCAGAAGCTTTGGATCTATTGGATAAGGTACTTTTGATGGATATTTATCCGGCAAGAGAACAACCAATTAAAGGTGTGACATCCGACTTGGTGTATAAGCAGATGAGCAATCCATATAAAAAAAGGGTTTCAAAGGAAAATTTGTTACATGAATTGAAACTTTCTGACCCAAAAGTGTTGTTAACACTAGGTGCAGGCGATATAGATCACTTTATATTGCCAATCAAGGAGTTATTTATAACAAATATTAATATATAATAAAAATAGGCACAATTTTTATAGTAAAACTGATGCACAGCTAATGAAAACGAAATTCTTAGGTCCAACTACTGATAAAATGCTCACACGGATGTTGTGGCTGGTCGGTGGATTGTTCATGGGAATGATCATTATCTCCGCTGTTTCCCAAAAGAGGGAAAGCGTAATTGAAGATATAGTTGTGCATGTGGAAATGCTACCCGACAGTAGTCGATTGATAACCGAAAAAGATGTGATCACCACCCTTACAAGAAGCCAGGGAAGAACATTGGAAGGGATGCCAATCGGAGCCTTGGATTTGGAAAGGATGGAAGAAAGGGTTTTGGAAAAAGATCCCTTTATTTCAGATGCGGATGTTTACTTGGATGCAAGGAACAAGCTGCATGTTGACATTAGGCAAAGAGAACCATTGTTAAGGATTATCGATGCCAATGGAAAGACCTATTACATTGACAACCACGGCAAACACATGCCAACATCGGTGAATTTCACCGCAAGGGTTCCCATAGCGACCGGTTATATACCTCCGTTCACTCCGGAATACCTCAACAAGAAAAACCATACCTTGAAAAGCTTATTCTATTTCGCTAAAAAGGTACACGAAAATAAATTCATGAATGCCCTTACGGAACAAATTTTTGTTACCAAAAAAAGGGAGTTCATCATCATACCCAAATTGGGAAAACAAAAAATCCTAATGGGAAGGTATGAAGATATAGAAGATAAATTCGAAAGACTGAAAATCTTTTATACTGAAGGTTTGCCATACGAAGGTTGGCAAAAATACAAAACCATAGACTTGAAATATGAAGGTCAGGTGGTTTGTAAAAAATGATTACAGTTTACAGTAAACAGTTAGCAGTGAATGACTCTTAAGTATAATGAGTTCCTATTCTCTGCCCAAATTGAAAAACTGAAAATTATTAACAATAAAACTGATAACTGATAACTGATAACTGATAACTGATAACTGAAAAGAAGAAAACTAATATCTGAATAGCATGGATAAGGTACGTGATACTATTTCTTATCCAATTAAAATTTTAATGTAATGAGCCAAAAAAATTCTGAAATCGTCGTAGCACTAGACATTGGTACAACCAAGGTTTGTGCCATTGCCGGCCGTATGAACGAGCACGGCAAAATTGAAATCCTAGGAATAGGCAAGGTGGAATCACCGGGCGTATTGAGAGGTGTCGTTTCTAACATTGAGAAAACAGTCCAAGCCATTGAAGATGCAAGGGCTATCGTGGAACGTCAAATTGGTCATGAAGTAAAAACTGTCCATGTAGGTATTGCGGGACAGCACATTAAGAGCCTCCAGCACAGGGGAATCATCACGCGTGATACCGATGATGAAATCCGTCAAGAGGACATTACCCGATTGGTCAATGATATGTATAAGCTTGTATTGCCTCCGGGTGATAAGATTATCCACGTGATTCCCCAAGAATTTACTGTAGATAATGAGCAAGGTATCTTGGAACCCATCGGAATGTCCGGAGTGAGGTTAGAGGCTAATTTCCATATCATTACAGGGCAGATTTCCGCTTCTAAGAATATCGGAAAATGTGTGGAAAGAGCAGGTCTGAATGTGGACAGCCTTACACTGGAGCCTATCGCTTCAGCAGAAGCTATCCTAAGTGCCGAAGAGCGTGAGGCAGGTGTCGCATTAGTTGATATCGGTGGAGGAACTACTGATTTGGCTATCTTCCATGAGGGAATCATTCGCCATACGGCAGTTATCCCATTCGGTGGAAATGTGATCACAAAAGACATCAAGGAAGGATGCACTGTAATGTTGCACCAAGCAGAAAAACTGAAAGTGAAATTCGGTTCTGCATTGGCTGAGGAAGTATATGACAATAGAATCATTACTATCCCGGGCATTAGCGGTCGTGAACCAAAAGAAATTTCAGAAAAGAACCTAGCGAGAATCATAGAAGCGAGAATCGAGGAAATCTTCGACCATGTTTTCTTTGAAATCCGTCGTTCCGGTCTGGAGCGTCAGCTGAAAGCGGGAGGAATTGTCCTTACAGGAGGAGGTTCATTGCTTCGCAATGTTGACAAATTGGTCGAATACCATACTGGTATGCCTACCCGTATGGGAATGCCTATAGATAAATTGGCTCATGGCTATGCTGAAAAAGTAGCCAGTCCTATTTACTCTACAGCGATCGGTTTATTGCTTCATGGGATTGCTGAAAACAAGCAGCGGGTTAAGAGTCCCGTAGTTGAGGAAGTAGAAGCCGTATTCGAGCATGCTGAAAAAGAAGAAGTCAATTTCTTGGACAAATTATTCAAGAAAACGAAAGAATGGTTTGAAGCAGAACCGGATCAAGGTATAGAATAATAAATATTTCAAGTTGCATCTAACGCAACTTATATTCATAAACAGAAACACATAGTTTTAAAATATTTGTTTCATTTGGAAATTATATTTATTATTGTAATACCAAAACAGAAACATACGTTTTGAAAAAACCGAAATAAGAGGATTCCATTCATTACCATGAAAGGAAAACAGAATAGAAAGAAATCCTTTTATATTAAAACCATAAGTCATGGAATTTAATTTACCTAAAAACGAAGAACATATCATCAAGGTTATTGGTGTCGGTGGCGGCGGAAGTAACGCTGTAACCCACATGTTCAATCAGAAAATAGTAGGTGTTAACTTCGCTATTTGCAATACGGATTCACAAGCAATGGATCTGAGTGAAGTGCCTAATAAAATACAATTGGGTCCCGACCTTACCGAGGGTATGGGAGCGGGTTCCCTTCCCGATGTTGGCCGTAAGGCTTGTTTGGAATCCATAGAGGATGTCAAAGCATTCTTGGGTGCAAATACCAAAATGGTATTCATCACTGCCGGAATGGGTGGTGGTACCGGTACTGGTGCGGCTCCTGTCATTGCAGCGGCAGCCAAGGAAATGGGTATTCTTACAGTAGGCATCGTAACGGTTCCCTTTACATTCGAAGGTCGTAGAAGGCATAAGCAAGCATTCGCAGGATTGGAAGAATTGAAAAGGAATGTGGATACCATAGTCGTGATTTCAAATGATAAATTGAGATTGCTACACGGAAACCTTTCCTTGTCCAATGCATTTGCGGAAGTGGATAGTATTTTGACGGTTGCCGCTAAGGGAATCGCCGAAATCATCACGAAACCCGGTCGTGTGAACGTGGATTTCGAGGATGTGAATACCACTATGCGTGATTCTGGTATTGCGATAATGGGTATTGGTAAGGCAGAGGGTGAAGACAGGGCTAGACGTGCCATTGAAGAAGCGATGAAATCACCGCTTTTGGAAGATAATGACATCAAAGGCGCTAGGCATATCCTATTGAATATCACTTCCGGTTCTAAGGAACTGACGATGGATGAGACTTTCGAAATTACGGAATATGTTCAAGAAGAAGCCGGTTTTGGTACGGATTTGATTTGGGGTACTTGCTACGAAGAAGGTTTGGATGAGCAAATCAGTATTACATTGATTGCTACCGGATTCGAAACCAAGAAAGAAAGAATCAACAAAGCTCCTACGGAACGCGTGGTCATCAGCTTGGATGATGAGGATCAAAAAAAAACGAAGGAACAAATCTATGAAACGGGATTCAACAAAGGTGAGGATTCTAAGGTAGTGGATTTGGATATCGATGCATTCGTGAAGAAGCATAATAAGCGCATGTATTCTTATGACGAGCCTTATGTAAAAGGACAGGAAGATAAGAAACAAGAGGAGGAAGATATTAAAAGAATCCAATTGGAGCAAAAACGCAAGGAGCGTCTTCGCAATATCAATGTAAAATTGAGTAATCCGAATACTGTGAATGAAATGGAAAGTGTTCCTGCATATCTAAGAAGAAAAGTGAATTTGGACAATGTCCCCCACTCTTCCGAAGAGAATATGTCAGAATGGACGATTTCCGATGATGACGAACCGCAATTGAAAAAAGGGAATTCTTTCCTCCATGACAATGTGGATTAGTTAGTACTTAATATAATTGCCACAAAATCTTTTTTTGGTGTATCACCCAATAATTGATTCTAGGTATTTTTATATGTTTTCAGATAATTAATTGGCTCAAAAAAACCCGCTCCGTTTGGAGTGGGTTTTTGTTTTTTTATTGCTAGAATAATAGCCTATCTTTGTGGTTTTTTACTTTTAAACTAAATATAATCATGAACAAAATTTATTATTTTTTATTCGCCTTATTACCATTATTCCTTATGGCTTCTTGTTCCGATGATGATGACAATGGCAGTACTTGTACGTATATTAATCAAAATGCACAAGGAACCATATTAGGTGCAAACTGGCAATTCAGAGAGGGTGAAGCGTCCTTAGATGGCACGGAATACCAACTATATCTATATAGTACCGCAGAAACTGCTATCTCTGAGATTTGTAATGTTAGTGCTCTTTCACTAACTGGAACCCAAATCACTTTTTTTGTAGACAATCAAATTGGTGAATATGCTTTAAGTGGAATAAACCAAGTAACATTATATAATGCTACCAGTACAAATTTTGCAGTTGTTAATTCCGGATGTATAAGTGTTGAAGCAATTTCTACATCTGGAATTACGGGAAAAATAAATATTGACCAAAACGGCCATACTATAAGCGGTAATTTTTCGGCTACGATTTGTCCGTAAATTTTGAACTTTCACTTTAGGTAACAAGCCCCTTTTACAAAAAATAAAAGGGGCTTGTTCTTTTTGAATAATAAAATTCATTAAAAAAAGCCCTCAAAACAATAAATACATAAACCCAATTGTTCTAATCATATACAAAATGGAAATCAAAATAAAATCAAAGTAATCGCAGTCAGTAAAAGCCCTACCCATACTTTCTTTCAGTAAAACAAACCAAAAAAGCATAATGACAATTTTTGAAATAAGGTTTAAAATTTCATCGCTTCAATAAATTCTTTTTTATATAATTATTAATGAAATCTTCCTTGTACGTTCGTCCTAGGGAGATTTCTTTTTTAGGTAAAGTAATAAAATCACTATCCACACTTTGGATATAATTCACATTTACAATAAATGATTTATTTACCCTTGCAAAAATAGAATGGGGCAATTGCTTCATAATTGTTTTTAAATTCATGGCAGGCATGATTTTATCGTTCACAGTATGGATAATTACATAATCTTTCATTCCTTCTACGTACATAATATCTGCATAAAATAATTTAATATATTTTCGATCTGCTGCCACATAAGTATAATCCAAACCCTTCTCTTTCACTTCTTCTACAACTTCTTTTTCAGATTTTTTCAAATCAAATATTTCCTTTGCTTTATTTACAGCTTGAATAAATCTATTCATACGGATGGGCTTCAATAAATAATCCACCACATTTAATTCAAACCCTTTCAATGCAAATTCTGGAAAAGCCGTAGTGAAAATAACCATAGGGGGATTCTTCAAGTCCTTCAACCATTCCACTCCGGTAATTCCCGGCATCTGAATATCCAAAAACATTAAATCCACTTCATTTTCCAATAGAAAATCATTTGCAACAATAGCATTATGGAATTGCCCTATCAAAGATAAGACTCCCATTTCTTTTACATTCATTTCCATGCCCTCCCGAGCCAGTGGCTCATCATCTATTATGATACATTTCATTGTTTCATCTTATTTTGGAAAATATGAATAAATAATTCAAGTTGTGTCTTACGCAACAGACTTTAGACATTAGTATTTAGACACTAGACAATATATATTAATCGGATGCTTTTCGTAGAAAATCATTATAAATCTAAATACTAAGATCTGTTGCGTCTTACGCAACTTAGGTTAAATAATCAATTATAAATAGACAAAGACACTTTATAATATTTTTTGTCATTTTCGATATCCAGTTCATATTTATCCGGATAAACCAATTCCAATCTCCTTTTCACATTCGTTAATCCTATGCCTCCCGTTTCAGTAATTAAAGGCAATTCCGGTTTTGAATTTTCTACAATGAATATTAATCTATTATTGTTTTTCACATTGAAATTAATTTTCAAATATCCTTTTTCATTATTTGCACTACTCCCATGTTTGATTGCATTTTCTACAAAAGGCAAAAATATATACGGAGCAATGGACATCCCCAAAGTATTCCCTTCTACCTCAAAAATCAATTCCGTATTATCCTTCCTCAATTGTTCCAATTCAAGAAAATTTTTCAAGTTATCAATTTCACCTTGCAAATTTACAGACTCATGATTGCATTCATATAATTGATACCTCAACAAATCAGACAATAACAATATGGATTCAGAAGTCATTTTAGAATCCTTACGGCTCAATACATAAATATTATTCAAGGAATTAAAAAGGAAATGTGGATTGATTTGATTTTTTAAATATACCAATTCCGCATTCAGATTATCCGTTTCCAATTGCTTTATTTTTATTTCCTTCAGGATATAATTTTTGAATATTTTAATCCCTGAAGAAAAACCGACAATTAATCCCGTACTAACAAAAACAGAAAGAAAAAAGGTCAATAAATAAGCCGCTGGTTCTCCATCGAAAAATGCCAATGAATCCCATAAAAGCATTTGAATAAAACAATCCAATAAAATAAAAAACAAGGAAACAGAAATAAATACAAATCCTTTACCGGTATTTAAAAACAAAGGAAGCAAAATATACATTACCGTATATACCACGATCATATCCACTACCAAGGACAAGGGAACGGTCCAAAAATCATCCATCGTTTCCGTTACGCCCAGAAATGAAAGCACCTCATCCGAATAAATAAACATCCAGAACAAGACATGATACAACCATCTTAAAGATGGATTGAATAACCACTCTACCGGTTTTTTTAAAGATTCTGATGATTCATTTTCCATTTTATTTAAAATCTTCTGATGAGTACCACTTTATAAGTTCATATAAGTTCAGTAAAAAAGCAACTTATACAAATCCCTTGAAAACAAATTATTTAATTATGCTGTGAAGATATATATAAGAATGGAAAAAAGCTATTCCAAACAATATTCCAATAGCCAAGAATGGCTAAACAAACAGCTAATTGACAAATAAGAGCAAAGTCAAAATGAAGGA